>JANODW010000304.1:0-9528 GCA_031412875.1 Pirellula sp.
TTTAATTCCCGTCGAGGGTACCTCGATCAGCCTTGGCTGTTCGAGCGAATTCATCTCTACGGTAGCGACCGGTGGGCCAAACAAAACGATGCGCCCGAGTGCATTCGCAAACAGTGCGCCATAGCTTTGCCAGCTTTGACCAGCCGTCTTAAGCACACTCCCCGTGTCGGTATCGAAGAGCGTTATGCCCCCTTTGCCGGCTGCCAAAAGTTGCGTTCCGTCGTCGCTGAACTGCAAAGTCTGGATCGCACCTCGAAACGGCTGGTCCGAATTCAGAAATCGCATGCGCTCCGAACCCAACGAAGCGTGCCATACGTATAGCGTCCCGTCCGTACCACCCATCGCATACTTGGCGGTTCCTAGCGCTCCCGAATGAAAAATCGCCAAGGTTGAGACTTTGGTTGACTGCTGTGTGGATTCGACCAAATGCCCATGCGCAGCATCCCAAAGGATCACTTGACCATCCTCCGTTGCAGCCAGCAGCAACGATTCTGCCGCAGACCACTGCAAGGCTACGATAGACCCGTTCGCGATCCGCCAACTTTGCAATTCTTGATGGCGATCTGTGTCCCAAAGCCGCAACATTCCGTCTTCCCCGGCGCTGTAGACGCGGTGTGCGGAACCTGCATAAACCAATGCGTTTTGAGCGCTGGATTTTGTCCCTTGGAACAAATTCTTAGTTCGATCGGATGCAAGATGGTTCAGCCATTGCCACTCGATTCCACGTTTGTCTTCTGTGCATTCTGCGAGCAGTTCACGCGTTGTCGCGCGTCGACCGCTCTGAAAACTTTCATGCGCCGCGATCATTGCATTTCCGTAGCGTAAGCTCCGGTTGCCGTCGGCCTCAAGATCCGCTAGCGCTTGCAATTGCGAATTGCGTTGTTCGGCATCGCGTTGCCGTTGAAGCGACGCATTGCGCTCCGACAAACCGTAGCCAAAGCCCATCGCTGACAGGATCGCTCCAACGGTCACTACGGCAGCGATCGCGAATCGAGTTCGATAGCGACGCATCAGCTTGGTGGTTCGGTAAAAAAAGCTCGGCGGACGCGCTTCGATCGGCTCCTCTAGCATCCATCGCCGCAAATCGTCCGCCATCGATTGGGCGGAACCATACCTCCGATTGCGATCCTTCTCGATGGCCTTCATCACGATCCAGTCCAGGTCGCCGCGAATCGCTTTGCCCATATTACCGCGAACGAAGCCATGCTTGATCGCTATCGACGCACTCTTCTCTCCCAAAGTACTGATCCGATCGCTAGGCTTGGGGGGATCGACTTCGCGGATCGTGCGTTGGATCTCCGCGTACGCTAACTTGCGGAGCTCGCGACCATCAAACGGGGTGGTGCCTGTCAACAGCTCGTAAGCCAAAACGCCTAGCGAAAATACATCACTTCGCGTGTCGACATCCAAAATGGAGGTCTCAGCCTGTTCAGGGCTCATGTATTCCGGCGTGCCGATCATCTGCTGAAACGAGGTGAACAATGTTTTGTCAGTCAACGGTCCATGCAGCGTTTTGGCAATACCGAAGTCGATCACTTTTGGAACGGGTTCACCATCCAGCATCGAGACCAGTATGTTCGATGGCTTTAGATCGCGGTGGATGATCCCTTTGTGATGCGCGTGCTGCACGGCGTTGCAGACGGTCATCAGCAGGGTCATCCGATCGATGTTGGTGAGCTGATTGGCATCGCAGAATTCGGTGATCGGAACACCGTGGACCAACTCCATGACAAAGTACGGCGTTCCATCGGCTGCCACTCCGCCATCGAATACCTTCGCTATATTGGGATGGTCCATCATCGCTAACGCTTGACGCTCGGATTCAAAACGGGCCAAAACGCTTTTCGAGTCGGCACTCAATTTCAGCAGCTTGATTGCAACCCGCCGTCGCACCGGTTCGACTTGGTCCGCCATGTAGACGACACCGAAACCACCTTCGCCAATCGATTGAAGCAGTTTGTAACGACCAGCAAACAATTTCCCCGAGGCTATTGGTAGCGACGGAAAGCTGTACGTCGGCTCGTGTTGAATCGGTGCAAGGATTGGTTTTTCCATAAATGGATCGTCTAAATCATAGCGCAACAGATCTAACACTTCATTTCGAACGTGCTCGTTCTCGCAGTGAGCTTCCAGCCACTCATTCCAACCCTCGGCGGGTAGCTCGCGGACTTTCTCGAATAGCGTTCGCACCGCTTCGCTCCCGTTCGCATCCATGGGGTTTGTCATTCTTTCTCGCCGTCCATACGGCGTCGCAGCCAAGCTTTTGCAAAAGCCCAATCGCTCGCCGCAGTTCGGAGTGATATGCCCAACGTCTCCGCGGCTTGGTCAAGCGTCATGCCGCTAAAGTATCGAAGGTCCACTAATTTGGCACAACGCGGGTTGGCAACTTCTAGTTCCGTAAGTGCTGAATCGAGATCCAAGAGCATGGGCAGATCGCAAGTCGGGGAATCGAGCACGTCGTCAATCGCAATCCGTTCCAACTGCCCTCCTCGCTTTTCGGATTTGCGAGCTCTTGCGCGGTCGACCAAAAGGCGTCGAATGGCGCGTGCAACCGTAGCCAAAAGATGCGAACGGCTCTCGAAGTGAATCACTTCCTTTCCGGCCAACCTCAAAAATGCTTCATGTGCCAACTCGGTCGCTTGGAGGCTATTCGAACCATACTCACGCTCCACCGCGCGCTGGGCAATGCGACGCACTTGGTCATAGACGCAAACCCACAAATGTTGCGAGGCATCTTGGTCCCCCTGGCGTGCGGAATCTAGCAAAAGCGTAATAGACGTCGGAGTGGTCATCGATTCAAATCGCTCTTCCATGCTTGTACCACAAACGGTCCGAGACCGACCGACTCACTCTTTTTCGACGGCACACGTACTCGTCGATTGGAGGTGCTGCCTCCATCGGCTCGCACTTCGACCGATCCCCAGTCCCCTCGGGTGAACTTGAATTCGAAGTTTCCTTTTGGCAACTTGAGCTTGGTTCGATAGCGTCCATCGTCCGCTCGCGTTAGCAACCATCCGTCCGGCTTCCAAGAGTTCACTGCGGCTGCATTTCCTGTCAAATATATGTTTGCACTGGATTCCGTGGTCGTCGGTACGGTCACTTCGATTTCCATTTCGATCAACCGATCTTCGAGCAATTGATCCGCCTTTTCGTTCTCTCCCTGGATTCGAAGCAATGCGATCCAGCGATCGAACGCGACAATCGAATCCGGCTCCAATTTGCACCAATCTTCCACGATTTTCATTTCCACGCTTCGATCTGTTACTTTCGCCAACCCGTCGAGGATTTTTCGATATTCCCCTTCCCCAAATCGGATGGATCGATCTGTCACTACTCTATGGTAGTCGTCAAACGTGAGATTTTCCGGCTCTTTGGTTGCCTTGTCGAGCAATGCGGCCACGTTCTCGTGCTGCTGTCCATACATCGCGTTCATCGCATCGACTTCGGTGCCGGAGGGTATCTTCTCGATGGCTTCCAGGGAGTCTAGATTGACCGCAGAGAGGGTCCTGCGGCCGCGGATCAAAGCCGAGTTGCTCACCAACACGGGAGGGGTCCAAACACGATCGTTGACAACCCGCGAGCCTGCGATCGGCCGCATCCCATCGGCAGCAATTTTTGCCTTGGCAAGAAAGCCGTCACCGCGGATTGCGACCACCGTGTCGCCTCGAACGGCGAAGTTGGCATCGGTCCATCCACGAGCCTTCCACCGCAACTCGCCGGTACCAAGATCGATGCCGGCGAGCACATTCGAGTTGTAGCCGATAATCTGCTGGGTCGTTTGGTCGACCAACCAGTTGCAATAAAACGGATAGTGTTTGGATATCCAACCCTCCGCCACGTTCCACTTTCCATTCGTTTTGGAAATCTGCAGTCGGCGGCTGGATTCGAAGCCTTGGCCTCCGACGAGCAACTGTCCGTTTGGCAACGCGATGGGGGTCACGGCATTGGTCAATTTCGGCTTTGGCAACGGATAATTCCAAAGTTCGATGCCGCTGCAGGGATCAAAGCCAATCAAGACATCCCGTCCCACATAACATAGGTGCTTCGATCCATCTGCCGATAGGATTTCGGAAAATGACGCAAAGGCGGCTTCGCCAGCCGATAGCTTCCACGCCACTTCACCGGTATCGAGTTGAAAAGCGAGCACCAGTGCTTCTGGTCCACCGCACGCAACGACTACGATCGAGCCATCGGTCCACGGACTGCTTGCCCAACCGAATTGCATCGGGATCGCGCGGAACTCGCTTACCAAATCGTGTTTCCAAACGACCTTGCCCGTGCGTTGATCGAGACAAGAGACGCATCCGCCATAGCTGACTACGACGATGCGACCCGATTGTGCCACGGGACTCGCAATGGGGCGCACAGGAAAGCTTTCGCTGATATCTTGAGAAACATAGCTCTTTCCGTCGACCAAACTTGACCATCGCGTTTGTCCGTTAAGAAGATCGATGCAGCGAACTTGCATCGCTTCTTGTCCTTGGTCGTCCAACGCTGCTTCGGTCACAAAGACACTATTCTGATCGACTACCGGGGCTGCGTCGCCGATTCCAAGCTCTACCGACCAATCGGCAATGCGAATCGGCTGCGAAATTGACGCTTCGGAAACTCGGAAATCGCGTTGGGGCCCTCCGAACTGTGGCCATTGTGCTTGTGCAATGGTGTGGCAAGAAAAGAGCAAGATGACTGCGATGAGCAGTCTAATGGCTGGTTTGCTAAGCATAGGCGTAGGTTCTTTCGCGTTCCAAAGATAACGGGTTCGTCGTACAGGAACCAATGCGAAATTGAGACCACAACCATGCAATTTTTTTAAAAAAAATCTGCTCGCCACCAAGGTACGTCGCGCCTAAAAGTAGGTCGCTCTTGCCGAGCGCGACTCTGCAGCACGCCAGACAACCCCTAACAAGATAGATTGATTAACGATCTAGACTTAATAGTTGTGGGGTCGCGTTTTGCGCGATTTAAATGCTGAATTCAAAGTCGATCTCGGCAAGAGCGACGTACGGGAATTTTGCGGCGTTAACGACGTAGTGCGCGATGGAGCCTTTTCGGTCCGATCTCGTCGTTTAAATCAGAAAGGTAGCTTGCCAAAGAAGCGTCGCGGGCGGTGGCTAGCGATGTTACAGGGGGCTGGATTGCAGGCCCAACCGATTCCCCTTCTGCTTTTCCAAAATCGCGCCTAATCTCTTCGTTCGATTGTTGATTGAGTTTATTGATCAAAATCAAAATATCGATCGGGGTGACTTGACCGTCTCCATCGACATCCAAATCAGGCACCGGCCCTTCGCCCTCGGCAGGTTCTTCAATCGGACCAATCCCTTTGTTATTGATATGATTGATGATCAAAAGGGGATCCAATGGGGTCAGTTCTCCATCACCATCGACGTCGTAAGGGTTTTTATCGTTGTGATGCGGGGTTGGGTCCCGTTCAATGACCAATCGCAAGCTACCGGAGATTCGGCTGCCGGAACGGAGCGACGTTGCAAAGATGGTCAAATCAATGAAGCCTGGATCGACATAGCTAACACTTACCCCCGGTCGCAGTCGCACCACACCACTATTGGTTATTTCAAATCGGCTGTCATTGATTGCAAACGAATACTGTTCGCCTTGATCCTGATCGAGCACAGAAACGTGCGCGACATCGATACCGGGTTCATTCTCCAAGACGGAATACGCGCTTTCGATGAGCAGCTCTGTCGGTTCTTCGTCTTGGTCGATGACATCGATCGTTATCTGCCTTTCAATCGAAAACTCCCCTCGGCTATCCAGAGCCCGAACGGTCAATTCGATCGTCGGTTCGCTTTCGAAATTGAGAGACACACCCGGCTTCAGTTGGATCGCACCCGAGTTAATTTCAAAACGGCTATCGCTGGTCGACCATTGATACGATTCATTGGCGTCTTGATCGATGACGGAGAGTTGACCTAATTGCAAATTCTCAACCAATTCCGAAACTGCGATTCGGGTCGGTGAAAGGATCCCGGTCGGCGCATCGTTCGTATCTCGAACACGGAGCGCTACTCGCCTCGCAATGGAATCTTGAGTCCGGATGCGGTCAAAGGCAGTAACCGTCAAACGGATCACTGACTCCTCTTCGAAATTGATCGAACCAGATTTCAGTCGAAGGATCCCATCGGTGATTTCGAAGCGTGCATCGTCGACGCCAAAATCATACGTGGCGTCTTGATCTGGATCGATGACGTTGAACCGACTAAGTGCGGATTGCAAGCTGGTATTTTCGGACACCAACTCGTCGGAGAATTCGATTTCCGAGGGCAAATCATTGATCGGCTGAACATCGATGGCGACGGATTGAATCGCCGACCAATCTTGCCCATCGTAAGCTTGGATGGCGAACGCATCTTGACCATTCCAATTGGCAGCGGGACGATAGAACCCGGTCGCGTCCTGTTTCCAAGCGAGCAACCCGTTGGTTGGCGCCGATCGGACGAGATAAACGATCGAGTCGCCGTCCGGGTCCGATACTTTCGATTGGATTCGTTCGGGGGCGAAGAGGAGCTGTCCATCTTCATCGACGGTCCAAGGATCTAATTTGCCGAGGGTCGGCTTTTGATTCACTCCGGTGGACTTTACTCCGAAGTGGACTTGTTTGCGGTCATTGGTCGAAAGAAAAACGGTCGCCGCAGACGCTACGGCGATGTTGTGCTCGTATAGCGAGCCGTTCTGTGAAAGCAGAAGCTTCGAACCGGTCGCATCCAGATGGATTTTCGTGTCAGGATTAGAAAGGGACCGGGATTCCGATACAGCGACCGAAAACTCGGAAGTCCATGCGGATGTATTCCAAGCGGTAACCGTGGCATTGGTATGAGTGCTTCCGGCGAATAGCAGTTGCCGAACAGGATCGAATGCTACCGGACCCGTCGCACCGCTGAGCATTTTTTGCGTAGGCAAGAACGCGGTGGCTTCGAGAATCGCAACTCCGTCTCGCGCGGCCACGGCGACTCTAGATCCATCGGGCGAGCTTTCCCAAGCGGTGATGGAGCCTTCAAAAACGCGTTCTCCGACACGTTCCGCTGTTCCCGCTTGAAGGCGATAAAGCGAGAGCTTGCTCGTACTGGATGCTCCGAACCCTGGTCCGTTAGCTACCGTGGACAACACGAAAAAGCTATCACTGCCCGAAGCCTTTACCATTGCAGTGGGGGGCAACTCGCCCACACCAAAGTTCGCTAACTCTATTCCGTTGCTTGCATTCGAAAAATTGAAAACGGAAATCTGTTTTGTTGTCGCTCCATGCACCATCAGCACTTTATCGCCGACAAGAACAAGCTGCGAGGCGGACGTCACATCGATATTGACTGCTCGCTTGCTCCCAATGCCGGCGGTCGATACCTGCCAAAGCACTTGTAGCCGATCTTGATTCTGAGTTAGGACGTATCCCGTGAAGTCCCCGTCGGCATTCGGCTTGAGGACCGCATCGATAACAACCGCATTGCCAAAGCGGATCGATTTGAGCGTTTGATTGGCTTGCGGTTTCACCAACGAAAGGGAGTTACCAGAAATGCCCCAAGCGGTCCCGTTGGCATCGGCAACAAGTACCTTCGTTATGCCAAGCCCATCCGCCCATGCTCCCTGCTCTGCGGCTTGCGTAGGGAATGTTTGCGATACGGACTTATTGCTGCCCAGCAGGCGAATAGAATACGATCCTGGATCGAGTTCCGGGAAGCTCGCAAACCCGCGAGCGTTGCTAAGTGCCCAAGGTTCGGATGCGCTGTATACTCCGTCGCGGTTCAAATCGATATAAACCGCTCGCTCCGCAATCGCGCCTTCGCGAATCGAATCAAAGCCACGCGACCCATCCGCGTCGTCGAAGATAAAAACATCGAGGCCCGCCATCAATCGACGTTCTTCCAATGCATCGAACGACAATGCCCGCGTCCGAATCGCTCGACGCAAAAGACGCTTCTTAGTAAATCCGGAATGGTTAGCTGTCATTTTCCAATTTCAGCGTCTTTTTCGGGCCAGTAAAAAATCGTTTTGGGGAAATGTCCATCGGAATCCCCCTAAAGTGCCGCAAATCGTAGTTTGGGACCATTGTCCCGAACAAGCAAACTGCCCGAACCAGCGAACTGCCCCGCACTAACAAACGGACGGGACAAAGGTCCCGTCCTAAGGTGGTGATGATCCTGCCACTCGCCTATCAATCTATCCAATTGGGTGCAACGTGTACATCGTTTACCCATCAAATAGTTCTGGACTTCAGAAACTTTCGCTGCCCGGCTACTTGGACACTCCGAATCGGTAGGTCGTGGTTTCGTCTAGGGTTTGGCCCGGTTTCAGCAGCGTGGTCAAGAAACTGGGCTGATTCGGAGCATCCGGAAAATGCTGGGTTTCTAGACAAAACGCTTCGTGCTGTTTGAAGCCAGCATTGTCGGGCCCCCCTCCCAGGAAATTGCCGGTATATAACTGGATGCCGGGCTGAGTCGTCATGACGTCCATGGTGCGTCCGCTGGCTGGATCGACTACGGCCGCGGCCGGTCGAAGTTTGGCGGGAGCCCCATCCACCACAAAACAATGATCGTATCCGTTGGTCTGTTTCAGCTCGGCGATGCGGTCGCCAATCGCTTTTTTCGACGTGAAATCCAACGGTGTATTGCTGACAGACGCCAATTCGCCAACCGGAATCATGTCCGCATTCACCGGCAAGTACTTGCCGCAGGAAAGCGTCAGTTCATGTTTGTGGACTGTCCCGCTGCCTGCACCGGAAAGATTGAAATAAGCGTGATTGGTCAAGTTCACATGCGTTGGCTTGTCCGTTACGGCTGTAAATCGAATCGAAAGCTTATTGTCATTGTCCCAGGTGTAGTCCGCGGTCACGGTGAGCTGGCCTGGATACCCTTCTTGTCCGTCGGGACTGACCAAGGAAAATTTCAAACCGACGCTAGAATCCGATTTCGTTTCTGAAGTCTTCCACATTTGCTTATCGAAGCCCACGATGCCGCCGTGCAAGTGGTTCGGGCCGTTGTTGACTGCCAACTTAAACGGCTTGCCATCAATCGAGAAACTTCCTTTAGCGATTCGGTTGCAAAACCGGCCGACGGTTGCGCCAAAGTACGGGTGTCGGTCCAGGTAGCCGGCGATCGATGGAAAGCCAGCGGTGACGTTTGTCTTTTTGCCATTGCGATCGGGGACGTTGATCGACACGATGATCGCCCCATAATCGATCATTTGCACGCTATTTCCGGACGCGTTGGTGAGCGTGAACAGCGTGACGTTTTGACCATCAGAGGTCTTGCCGAAAGGAACGGATTCGATTTGCATTTTGGATTGGAAGGAGTAAGCGACTTGGCAGGAAAACAAAAGGGACGCCACCGCTATGCAGCTAGCAGCACAGGTTTGGATGGAGCTGGGCAACTGGTTTTGAAGGATTTTCATGCATGCACCGCGTTGTTAGATTGGGAGAAGAAATCGTCCAGATAGTGTATCTGAGAGGCCACGCGGACCAAAGCCCCCTGCGGGATTGTGGATTCAATGTTAGAATGCGGACGCTAGGTGGCCGCGGCGAGC
>JANODW010000305.1:0-1821 GCA_031412875.1 Pirellula sp.
GTTTGGACTGAGTGAAGTGAACCGCGACACCGGCGCTCTTCGCATCATTCCAGGACTGGGATTCAACGGGACTCTCATCGATCCCGAAGTCGCCGATATGGTGGTTCGAGCTCTCGCCGGACACTCGCGAGCACGCGTCCTGGCAGCACCAAAAATCCTTGTCAACGACAATAGTACAGGCAAACTCGAGAGCGTTACCAGCGTTCCCTTCAGCAGCATCAATGCGTCCCAAACCGTTTCGACAACCAGCCTCGGCGGAAATCAACAAGCCGGTACCATCATCACGGTCACTCCGCACATTAACGAAGACAATCATTTGCAATTGGACTTCGACGTCGAGTTCAGCACTTTCTCAGGTACGGCGATCGCTGGTCTCCCACCAGCCCGCCAAATCGACCGAGTAGGAAGCACCGTAACGATTCCCGATGGCAAAACGGTTGTCGTCGGAGGCTTGAAACGCACCTCCAATAACTACACATTCAACGGCCTCCCTTGGGCCGAAAAGATTCCAATCCTTAGAACATTAACCAGTCGAACGGATTCGGATCAGTCTACAATGTCTTTCTTCCTTTTCATTCGTCCAATGGTCTTGCGAGATTCGCGCTTTGCGGACCTGCGATACCTTTCGGACCGAGAAGCGGGCAAAGCCTGCCTTCCTGGCGATTTCCCGACAAGTCAGCCTGAGCTGATTCGCTAACGCAAATGCGACCATTAGAAGAATTTGCAACTCGACTCGCCCTTCCGATCGAGAATGATCTGCGTGGCTATTCTGCGTCGCCTGCATTCATTCGCCAATTCCCTATCAGCTACGTTCGCGAACACCAAATCATCGGCTTTCAATCGAACAGTGAAAACGCACTGCGGTTGGCTATGAGCGACGAAAAAGCTTGGCCTCAATTGGACGTCGTGTCGCGAAAACTGCGCAGTCCGGTTCGCCCAATGATCGCTCCCCCAGAACAGATTCGTCTCGCTATCAACGCTGCCTACTCGGTGCGAGACGGCGAAGCCGAGCAAGTCCTCGAGTCGATCGGACTGGAATCGATCTCGGATCAGATTGCGTTGCTGGCATCCCGCGAAGACCTATTGGATGCCGATGGACGTGCCCCCGTCATTCGACTGGTCAACCAATTGATTTTTGATGCGGTCGTCGCCGGTGCGTCCGACATTCACATCCAGCCTTATGAAGGATGCGTGAAGATCCGGCAACGCATCGACGGTGTGCTTTTCGACAGCTTTGAAATCCCCAAATCCATCCAAGAAGAAGTCCTCACGCGGATCAAAGTTCTTGGCAAAATGAACATCGCGGAGAAACGTTTGCCGCAAGATGGTCGCGCCACCGTACAACTGGGCGATCGCGTTATTGATTTGCGCATCGCTTCCCTACCCACGAGTCACAACGAACGGATTGTGATTCGATTGCTCGACAAAAGCGCTCGGCTATACACCTTGGATGATCTCGGTATGTCCCCGGTCACTCTCCAACGCTGGCAAGCCTTGATTCGGGTCGACCACGGTTTGATCTTGGTTACCGGACCAACGGGTAGCGGCAAAAGCACCACCCTCTATGGCGCGTTGCAAGAAATCAATTCCAAAGAAGCCAACATCCTCACCCTCGAGGATCCGATCGAATACCAACTCGATGGAATCAGCCAAACACAAATCAACGAAAAGAAAGGCATGACGTTTGCCTCCGGCATGCGCAATCTCCTGCGTCAAGACCCCGATATCATCATGGTCGGAGAGATTCGCGATGGAGAAACGGCAAGCATGGCTATCCAAGCCTCCTTGACGGGGCACCTAGTTCTAAGCACCCTGCATACC
>JANODW010000306.1:0-4500 GCA_031412875.1 Pirellula sp.
TTACGATCTTGGTAGGCGCAACCGGTCTGGCTTGGTTTCAACACGCGGACCAACAGTTGGCGGACAGGATATAGCTATGACAATCGAATCCATCCAACTGGATAAAGTCAGCAAACGATTCCGTCTGGGGGCAAGCAACGAATATGGCCGGCTGACCGAAGCGATCGCCTCAACTGTCAAAGGAATCTTTCGCAAGCCCACCCAGGGTTTGCCCAAGCCAATCCGCGATCCGTTTTCCGATCGGATCGAGCAAGGCTGGTTTTGGGCGTTGCGAGAGATCGAGCTGTCGATCCAATCGGGTGAGATTGTGGGCATCGTGGGACGCAACGGCGCTGGCAAAAGCACATTGCTCAAGATCCTGGCCCGGATCGTCAATCCCACACAAGGGAGAGTCGGTGTTCGAGGCCGAGTGGGTTCCCTTCTGGAAGTGGGAACGGGTTTTCACCCCGAATTGACCGGTAGAGAAAACGTCTTTCTCAATGGCGCAATCTTGGGCATGCCGAGATCGGAGATACGCAAACGCTTTGACGAGATCGTTGCGTTCTCCGAAGTCGAGACTTTTTTGGAGACACCCGTCAAACGCTATTCAAGCGGGATGGCGGTGCGATTGGCGTTTGCCGTCGCTGCCCATTTGGAGCCCGATGTGCTGATCATCGACGAGGTGCTCAGTGTCGGAGATCAAGCGTTTCAACGGAAATGCTTGGGCAAAGCGAGTCAGCTCGGTGCCCAAGGCCGAACGGTGCTGGTCGTTTCCCATAATCTGGCCGCCGTTGCAAATCTGTGCAAGCGGGCCGTCTTACTCCGGGATGGCCGTCTCGTCGCCGATGATGTCCCGGAGCGAATCATCGATCAATACCTATCGGATATGCGATCGGGGGATGGACAACGCAGTTGGCCTGACGATGCGTCGGCGCCAAGCTCGCCCGGCCTGCGCCTCCGTTCGATCTCGGTCACCGGCAACGGAGCGGATGCGCCGGCCAGCGAAGTGGATATCGATCAAGAAATTGTTGTGGTGATCGAGTATCGAGTGATGACTGCTGATACGCCGGTGAGTGTTCAAATCCAGATCAAGGACGAGACCGGATGCTATGTGTTTTGGAGTGCGAACGCACCGTCGATGAATACCAAACCAGATCCTTGGTTCGGTAAACCAATGCCCGTCGGGGTCTATGAAAGCCGCTGCCAGATCCCCGCCAACTTTTTAAACGACACGCGCTATTTTGTAAGTGTTATTTTGGGACCGGAGGTCGGCGTTTCAGACTTGCGACAGGAAGCAGCTTTGTCGTTCGTGGTCCACGACACCGGCGCCATGCGCCAGGAGTATACGGGATCATGGTTAGGGCCAGTGATCCGCCCAAAACTGCAATGGACAACGACAAAGCTTTGACAACTAATACGACAGCGACCCCATAGTCTCCTTTCGCTCTGCGAAAGTGAGCTTTGGCCGAGCAAAAGCCGTCACATTGCGAGCAGAAGCCTCTGAAGTCAAGCCTGATTTCACAAAGCGAACGCGCAACCAAAGCACAGCGATCGCGACTTCAGTTTGCTTGTTTGCGAGCCAGTTCATCTCGCAGTTTAGCGGCCAATTCGTATTCTTCGGATTTGACTGCGTGCTCGAGGCGTTCTTCGAGGCTTGGGCCTAAATACTCTTCTTTGAGGGAATCGCGAAGTTTTCGAAGTTGCAAAACCATTTCGTCTTGTTCGAATTCCTCGTCCGCTTCGTGTTCTTCGAAGACCGTGCGCATCAATTCCAGTCCAAGGTCGATTTCTGAAACTGCGGCACTGGCGTCGGAGTCTTCGAGGGCGGCCAACGCAGACGCTTGGGTGCGATGGAACAACACGAATGGACGGTACTGTTCATGGCTCATAGTCCATTCCTCTTCTGGGGAATGGTCGCGGCAGACGTCCATCAACGACAAGGTATGATCGGCATCGTCGACGGCTCGATGGTAATGTTGCAATCGCAACCAGGAAATGCGACGGTGGTAGAATTGCACAAACTCTCTATCGGCTTCAAAGCACTGATCCTCGTCCATCACGAAGTCTTGGTCGCTTTTCTCGATGTCGAGCAGTTGGTCTAGAAAGGTGGTAAAGCCGTCTGGGGTCAGACCATCGGGCCGCCCTTGGGTTTCCATTTGCAGAACTCCAAGATCGACTCGCATTTGGATGACATCGCGCCCGTCATCCCCTTTCACGAGTCGAACGGAGAGAGCGTGCGGATCGAATTCCCAATCTTGCAGGATGGCATCAAGGCCTTTGTACGAGCTCATCTCGACCTTTCTCAATTTGTTCCTGGACTCATGAGGTCGTTTCGACATCTTTTAGGCTCCACGCGGTAGTTGCTCAAAGCAATTCAAGGCCTCACACAATTATAACATCCGCTTTGACGGAGCGTAGTACAACCGATTCCCCAAGAACCGATTTGTGATTGAGGATGTTCAAGTGTTCGCGGTGGTGCCGAAGAAGAATAGTGGCCAACATTTGAAAAGTCATCAAAACTTATCTGCTTTTTTTGCGTTGCCTTTCCTGTTCAAAGGCTTCTGATACGATTATAGGGAGTTTGATGAATTTGCGGTTTGATCCAGGAGTGTCAGTCGACCGCCGAATGGTACTTGGCTCCGCGAGGCGATTGGACAGTTGATTCCAAATGGACGAACCGCAATCCGCCCAACCCAAGCCAAGCGTTGCCGTCACCGCCAGCTCGCGATTTCCAATAACATTGCCTATCGCGGAATCGCTATCGAACGTTCACGAGTGCTCCTATCTGGAGGGTCAAATTGCGGATCTGCCGTTGAAGTTGCCGGCGAGGTTGTTGACGGCGGACGAATTCGATCAAGCCATGGCAGGTGGAATTCGGCGTTCGGGCGTGTTTCTCTATCATACGTCGTGCCGGCATTGCTCGGCCTGTGAACCGACTCGCGTCGACGTTGATCAATTTCAATGGCGAGATTCTTTTCTGCGGGTCCTTAAACGCGGCGATGGCATTTTGACGCTTCAAGTGAACCGGCCGAGCTTGGATGCGCGACGGCTAGCTCTGTTCAACTTGCATCGTTCGCAACGCGGGTTAGGAAACCCTCAAAGCTCCTACAACCCAGAAGACTACCAAAGTTTTTTGGTCGAATCCTGCTTGACCCAGAGCCTGGAATTGAGCTTCTGGGTGGGTGAGGAGTTAGCAGGCGTTTCGATTGTCGACTGCGGCAATACCTCTCTGTCCGCCGTTTATACGTACTTTGACCCTCAGTACGCAAAGCTGTCTATTGGGACCTATTCAGTGCTCAAGCAGATTGAGTTTGCTTGCGACTCAGGCCGTAGGTTTGCGTATCTTGGGTTGTACGTCGCCGCAAACCCTCACTTGAATTACAAAGCGAGGTTCGCACCGCAGGAGCGATGGATCGCTGGCAGTTGGGTTCCATTCCAGTGAGCAAGTGAGCCCTCAAGCCCTTTCGGATGGACGTACCCTTTTAGGCGAGCGGCAGGATCATTACTACCGTAGGACGGGACCATTGTCCCGTCCGTTTGTTCGTTCGGGACAATGGTCCCAAACTACGGCTGGTATGTTTCAGCCTGCCGCTCGCCTTACCAGTCCAATTGCCTTTGGCCCGTTCACTGAAACGAACGTTTGTTTACTGAGTGGCTTATTGAAACCTACCGCCATGCTTAGTAGCCGTTAGAACTTCAGGCCGAACAGTTCGCCACCGTTGTTTACGCCCGTTCCACCCTTGAGCGTGCCTTGGAATTTGCGGACTGCCGGTTCTCGCTTCGGTTCATCTTCTTGTTCTTGTTTCTTGGAGGCGTCGCCAGGAGATTCCGGTTTGGCTTGCGTGGCTTTGAGAGAGAGACCGATGCGTTGGCTGCTTTGATCCACGGTTAGGATTTTGACTTCGACGTCTTGTCCTTCGTTCAAGATGTTGGCTACGTTGACCACCCGTTTGTGCGCCAGCTCGGAGATATGGATGAGGCCTTCGATACCGGTGCCCAGTCGCACGAAGGCACCGAAATTAGCGAGCCGTGTGACGGTGCCGCGCACCACTGTTCCGATTGGAAATTTGGCGTCGACATCGCTCCATGGGTTGTCTTGGAGCGAGCGGTAGGAAAGGCCGATCTTGCCCGTTTCGATATCGATCTTTTCAACGCGGACTTGGATCTTGTCCCCCTCTTTGACCACTTCGCTCGGGTGTTTGATTTTGTCCCACGACAGTTGGCTGATGTGGATCATGCCGTCGAGACCTCCGATATCGACGAATGCGCCGAAGTCCATGACTTTGCGAACGATGCCTTCGCACGCTTCGCCAACCTCGAGGGATGCCAGCCGTTCTTTGCGTTTCGCTGCCTTTTCGCGCTCCAAAATAGCGCGGTGGCTAAGCACCAAGTTGCCTCGTCGCGGGTTGACTTCGGTAATGATGCAGACCAGTTTCTGGCCAATGTAATCCGCAGGTGTTTCGACTCGGAATTCTGAGAGCTGGCTGATCGGAATGAAGCCGCGTACGTTTCCGACCAAGC
>JANODW010000307.1:0-2568 GCA_031412875.1 Pirellula sp.
GCGACTTCGCTTTCGTACAGCGTCCATAATCAGAGCATGGTTGGAAGCCATATTCGATTCGATATTGGTCACATTATCAATCACCGAATCACGATCGATCGCAGTGATCTGTGGTGCAATCTCATTGTTCGCTTGATAGAATAGTTGCTGAGCCATCAAGGAATTGTATCGCTCGACCAGTTGCTGGACGGTAGAACTGCGTCGTTCGCTTTCGGCGAGCAATCTTTGGCTAGCCGATTGACTCGCTTGAACGGCTTCACGCCTCGCGAGTTGTTCCCTTAACGTGACTTCCGCTCGGGCTGCACTTTGAATAGCGGATGCAACTTGCGAGTCCAATTTGGCTCGGCCTGCAGCGTCAAGTTCGGGAGTTCGACGAACCAAGTCCAGTAAAGACTTCAATGCAACTTTTGTAGCCGACGGATCCTTGCTTTGACGAGCTTGGCTCAGTTCCGCTCTGACTTGCGCTTCCAACTGCTGAGCTTTTGCACGACGTAAGCCTTCGTCTTCAGCAAGCAAATCGCTCGCATTGGACAGTTCGCTGAACGCGTCGCCGAACCCACCAAAACTTGGTTGGACAACCGGGGGATTGTCACCAAAGGGATTGCTTAGCGACGGTGTTGACGGTGCAACAGGTGCAACAGGTGCCACTCCTGCATCGCCTGACTGCAACGAAGGTTTCGACGGTGCCGCAGGGGATGACGGCGGATCAGCAAACGGATCGTCTTGGACTTGAGCCGAAATAAACTTAACGATTCGCGGCGAAGCCACCGAACCGCTCGGACTCTTAACCGGCTTGGCTGGTTTCTGAGGTTGCTCAGCAGCGACCAGAATGTTTTGAGCGGCTAGGTTGTTTGGTGAGCGTCGGATCGCTTCCTTTGCAATGCTGATCGCGGCGGCTATGTCTCCGGAGGTCAAAGCGAAACGAGCGTCATTTACGAGCTTGTCAGAGGAGTCCGCCAAAACTAGACCGAGTTCCTGCAAAGCCGCAGAACCCGGCGTAGGCAGAAGCAAGCCAGCGTTCGGTGCCGCTTTGGAAACCACTTGCGGCAAAAACGCAAAGTCGGGATTCGATGGTTCGCTCTTGAGTTCCCATCGCATGGCACTCGACTGACCACCAACAACACCCTCCAACTGCAAACTGCCTTCGAGCGATTCGGCTTTCAAATGGCCGACCAAGATCGAGTCTCGATCCAAACGCAAGGGGGGGATTTGTGTTGGGAAGTACTGAACAACCCCATTTGGCCAAGTGGATTTCGAAGGCCAGAAAACAGGCTGAATGGAAACTTTAGCTAACTCTGCTCCTATTTGCTGGCAGGTTGCATCGGTGATACCTTGGCGAACAAAAATGTTTCCGCCGGTATGGTTCGAAATCGTCGACAGCAGCTCGCAGTCAGTGCTCGGTCCAATGGCGATCGAACTGATCGAAGTCCGCAAATCCCGCATTTCACCGATCAAAGAATCAAACTCAGTCGTATTCAATAGGTTGCATCGATGCATTCCATCACCAATGTAAACGATGCTGGTGTCGGGTTGGCTGCCAAGCTCCTTAACCGCCGATCGCAGCGCCGTTGCAAGGTCCGTCGTGCCTAACGGAATACGCATTTCAAGCTTCTTAAAACCTTCCTTCAACGCGGGGCTTTCCGGAGACGATGCGGCGGCCAAAACGATCGTTTCTACGTCGCATGCCAGCAGGCTCACGACCGCCTTGCTCGGAAGCGACTCCACAATCGACTGAGCGATTTCGATGGAGTCGGTTCGGAAGTCGCCGTTCTGCGATGCCGATGTGTCCACGACAACCGCCACACGCGGTGTCCCTTGCTTCGAAAATGCCTGCGTCGGCTTTAAACTGAGTGCAAAAAGTGTCTTTGCATCGTCGCGATAAGTGACCAAACGGCTGGTCGCTTCGTCCCCGGCGTATGTCGGCAAGCTTGTCCCAACCGCCAATCCCAAACCAAAAACGGCTGAGAACGACGCCGCGATAAGCCGCTTGGGCATCCGCAATAAACTATCACTGGTCATGATGATTCGCTCCGATTTGGCTCGAACAGGGATGTGGACGAAAGACATAAATCTACCGACTACGAAATATTGACTTTGGAAATTAGACGATAAGCCAGGATTGCAAGCTCCTGAAGACACTCCTAATCGTATTTCTGACCCAGGCCGTATGCCATCAAAAAACAGATCAAATCAACGATTATCCATCTTCATGCTATCTCTCATCCACGACTCTGCCAACGGCATATGCAATTAGCGATCCAAAGTCGGAAAACTTTTTTTTGACAACCCATTTTAGCGGAAAAGACAAGGGAAAGTGAAGATAAAATGCTCGTCCGACGCAAACCGGTCGCGGAGGGGTTTGCGGATTGCAACGCAAATTCGCAAGCGCTCCAGCGGAATCGAACATCCTCAAAATAGGAAAACGCGTCAAAATCCGCCAATCCGCTCAATCCTACCTAGGCGAAAAACCGATGACGACGATAGATATTTTCGTCGGTTTAGTTTTTCGCTGGGGTTCCCAAATGCTTCCCACAACTTCACTCAAAAATGAATTGGCCTGGACATTGG
>JANODW010000308.1:0-41628 GCA_031412875.1 Pirellula sp.
CCTTCATTTCTTGTTTTGGTACGATGACACTGGGCGGGTAGTTTCCTTCCACGAGAAGCCCCACCCAGATCGTTTCCTGGCGTTTTTACAAAGAGCAATGTAAGACGTTTCTCGATGAAAACTAACGCCAATGTGAGTCCCACCAAAAAGTGGCGTCGAGCATGGCAATGAACGCATCCTGCAGTCATACTCGTACTCAGCGAAGCGGTACTCGTACTCGATCGCTTGTTTTCGAGTACGAGTACGAAAACTCATAAAATCGAACATCGCTTGTTAGGTAGTTTTCAAGCCGCCGCTCGCCTAATATCCGGAAGTTTTTAGTGGCAGGGTGCGAGCCCAATGCCGCTGACTTTGGCGGAAAATCCCAAGCTACCCGGTGAGGGCTAGCGAAGAATCCCCTGACCTCAGTGCCCTCTGGTGCTCTGTGTTTCAAAAAAGTCCCCTGCGGGGAAGCAATGCTTTTTTTGCTGCGTCATTTGCTAGACATGCGGATGCAGAGTCGCTTTCGGCAAAAGCGACGTACCTATGCAGAGTCGCTTTCGGCAAAAGCGACCTACCGCGGAACATGCGGTTGCGAGGTTGACTCGGATGGCGATGCCATGCGATGGTGTTTCGGAATCAAAGAACGAGTATACTCTGCATGCCCATTGTCAGCACGAGCACCGCGATGCTGAGCGATCCCACAACGATTCCAACTTGTGTATTCCATGATTTAAGAGGTTTTCGTGATTCCTGATTTCGGCAAACGACGTGAGCAACTTTTTCGATCGCTTAAGGAACGTAAACTTCCGAATTTATTGGTGACCTGCCCCCACAACGTTACTTATCTAACGGGCTTTACAGGCGAAGACAGTTATCTTTTCGCTGACCACGGCAAAGTGACGATATTGAGCGATGCGCGCTACGAAGAGCAGTTGCAACAGGAGTGCCCTCAAGATGCAGTGTTCATTCGCGGTGCGACGATTGCGATGATCGATGCGACGGCCGCTTGGTTGGCATCGCAGCAACTGCGACAGGTTTGCGTCGAGTCCCAAACGATCACGCTTTCGCAGTGGGAAAAGCTGACCGGCCAAGTCGCATCGATTCAGTTCGGCACTTGCAGCGGCGTCGTCGAACGGCTCCGCGAGCGCAAAGACGCTTCGGAAATAGCCGCTATCGAACGCGCAATATCAATTGCCGAGCGTGCCTTTATTTCCGTGCAAGCGATGGTGACGGGCGAAACAACGGAAAAGTCGATCGCCGATCAGCTTGATTTCTCGATTCGCAAATTGGGGGGCACCGGGAGCGCATTTAAAACCATCGTTGGAGTCGGGCCTCGCGCCGCTCTGCCTCACGGACGCCCCTCCCACAAGCGCATCGATGAATCGCCATTTGTTTTGGTCGACTGGGGCGCCAAAGAGGATCTCTACTTAAGCGACATCACACGGATCATTGTCACAGGCAAAACAAATGCCAAGTTCCAAAAAATTTACCAAACAGTATTATCGGCACAGGAGGCAGCCATCCGTGCGATCGGTCCGGGCGTTGCGATGGGCGAAGTGGATGCGATCGCGCGCGGGGTGATTGAACAAGCGGGGTTCGGTAAGCGATTCACCCATTCGTTGGGCCATTCGTTTGGTCTGCAAATCCATGAGTCCGTTCGTTTAGCAAAAGGACAAGAACGCGTGCTGGAACCGGACATGGTAGTTACCGTCGAGCCAGGGATCTACATTCCAGGTTTCGCCGGGGTCAGAATTGAAGACGATGTTTTAGTTACGAAGTCAGGGAATCGCGTCCTTACATCGTTACCGAAACAGTGGGATCACATCCAACCTTGATACGAGTTTATTCATGGTGATCGTGCGCGAAGTTACCTTAGAGGACCTCGATGCTCTATGGGAATTGATTGGACAGGCCAATACTGGGATGACGTCTTTGAAGATCGACAAGGATCAATTGTCGGATCGGATTGAGCGTTCGCAATTTGCTTTTCGGCGATTGACGGAACGGGCAGAGGGAGCGCCGTATGTCTTTGTGATGCAGGATTTGGAGAGCGGCCGTTTGGTCGGGACAAGTTGTGTTTTTTCAAAGACGGGTGGCTTTGAACCCTTCTACGCCTATCGGATCGTTACCGAATACAACCATTGCGCATTGCTCAATCAGACATGCGAGATCCGATCGCTGCATTTGGAAAAGACACACAACGGTCCCACAGAAATTGGGAGTTTGTTTTTGTTGCCCGAGTACCGAGGTCAAGGCTGTGGCAAGTTGTTGAGCATGTCACGGTTTGCGTATATTGCCGCCCATCCCAAGCGCTTCGCATCGCAGACCATCGCGGAGATGCGAGGATTTCAAGACGACGCGGGTGCTAGTCCGTTTTGGGACGCGATCGGGGCGCACTTCTTTAGAATCGACTTCCCGCGGGCGGATTCTCTATCGATGATCGACAAGCAGTTTATCGAGGACTTGATGCCGCGCTATCCCATCTATCTGGATCTGCTTCCCAAAGACGCGGTGGCTGCCATCGGTCGTGTGCATGAACAAACCAAACCCGCGCTGGCGATGCTCGAGTCGCAGGGGTTTGTAAAAACCGATCAGATAGACATCTTTGACGGCGGTCCGGTTTTGAAATGCGCAACGCAATCTATTTTGGCAGTCCAGGCAACAATAGAGGTTGTGATTGCGAGCACTGCAAATGAGAACGTCGACTCCAACGCAGCGTCGCATCAACGCTTTCCTAAGGCCATTGTTTCGACCCTCAAAAAACCGTTCATCGCGGTGCAGTGCGCCGCGCGTTTAGAAGAAAGTTACGTGCACCTAGATCGCGACTCTCTGGCTGCTCTGAGCTGCGGCCCCGGCGACTCGGTCACTGTGATGACGCTGTGAACCTTCGCCGCGTAGCTTTGCAATGCTATTTGGCGAGCGGCGGTATCATTACCACCGTAGGATGGGACCTTTATCCCGTCCGTTTCTTTGTTCGGGACGATGGTCCCAAAATACGGCTGGTATGTTTCAGAATGCCGCTCGCCCTATGAAGCAATGCGGCTTAGCGAGGCGAGAACATCCAAGCCGTTGCGAGGGCTAGAAACGTACAACCGAAGCAGACGATCTCCCAAAGACTGCTGATGGTCTCGATTGGAAAGAAGGCTTGAGGCATGTTCGTCGTTCCTTGAACTGTCGTTATTACCATTTGCGTTCCACGGAAGGAACTCTTAGGAAGCTTACGTCACCCTGGAAGGCAGTCAAATTTCATGGCCGAAAAAGTTTAGTGAAAGCGTTTGCAATCTGTGTTTCTTCCGACTCTTTCTGGTTTTTTGCTGTTTGGTAACGGTTGTTCCGACGGTGAGGCGGTGAGCATTCCTCGCCAAAATTCGGTTCTATGGATAAGATAGGGTGGGTGAAGCGACAATCGACTTTGGGCGGCATTGGACATTCTTGGGATCGAGCAAATAGTAAATGAATCGTTACGACTATGACGTGATCGTCGTCGGTGCTGGACACGCGGGGACCGAAGCGGCGGCGGCAGCGGCCCGATTGGGTGCTCGGGTTGCTCTGTTGACTGGAAACCTGGACACCGTGGGCCAAATGAGTTGCAATCCGGCCATCGGTGGGGTCGCCAAAGGCCAAATCGTTCGAGAAATCGATGCTTTGGGTGGGTTGATGGGAGAAACCATCGATCGTACGGGCATCCAATTCAGGATGTTGAACAGTCGTAAAGGAGCCGCGATGCACTCCCCGCGCGCCCAAGCGGACAAGAAAGCTTACCAGTTTGAAATCAAGCGCCGGATCGAGGAAATGCCCAATATTGATCTGCGGCAAGAGCTCGTCGATGATCTGCTCACGGAAACAATCGACGGGAAAGAGAAAATCGTCGGGGTAAGAGTCAAAGGGGACGCGGAGTATTTTGCAAGATCGGTTGTTTTGACGACCGGGACGTTCCTTCAAGCCATCATGCATACCGGCGAAGCGAAGACGGCAGGTGGTCGGGCTGGCGAAGGGACAACGTCGGGAATCAGCCATGCGTTGATGCGTCTAGGGTTTCGGGTCGAGCGATTCAAGACGGGGACACCGGCGCGCCTCAACGGACGGACCATTGACTATTCCAAAACCGAGATGCAGCCGGGGGACGATCCACCGCAGCCGTTTTCTTACATGACCGATGCGCTGCCAGGCCCACAGGTTCCTTGTTGGATCACGTATACCAACGAAGCGGTCCACGCGTTGATTCGAAACAATCTCCATCGCGCGCCCATGTACACCGGACAGATCCAGTCCACCGGTCCACGCTACTGCCCGTCGATCGAGGACAAGGTGGTCCGATTCGCCGACAAGGGCCGGCATCAGCTTTTTTTGGAGCCGGAAGGACGGAACACTTTAGAGGTCTATGTGAACGGGATCTCCACCTCGCTCCCTCGCGATGTGCAAGACCAGATGATGCGTTTGATTCCAGGTTTGGAGAAAGCGCAGATCATGCGATACGGCTATGCCGTCGAATACGACTTCTGCCCACCGGATCAATTGAACCCCTGGTTCGAAACCAAAGCGGTCGAGGGGCTGTTTTTTGCAGGCCAACTCAACGGAACCACCGGTTACGAAGAAGCGGGTGCGCAGGGGCTGATCGCAGGCGCAAGCTCCGCTCTCAGATTGCAAGGAAAAGATGGCTTGGTCCTGGGCCGCGAAATCGCTTACATGGGTGTTCTCGCGGACGATTTAGTTACGTGCGGTGTGGATGAGCCGTACCGCATGTTCACCAGTCGAGCCGAGTATCGAATGATGCTGCGCCAAGACAACGCCGATCGACGCTTGACCGAATTAGGCTACTCCGTTGGCTTAGTGGACAAAAAACGCCACGACCGATTTATCGAAAAGCAAACCAGCATTCACACAGCCATGAATCTCCTTGGACAACTGCGAGTCGAGAACACGCCTGCCGATAAACAACTTCGAAGGCCCGACGTGACTTGGGCTCATCTGGTAGGACTGTTTCCTGAATCGTTAAGCCCCTTCACAGAGGAAGTGGCCAGGCAAGTCGAATTCGATATCAAGTATTCAGGCTATATCGCTCGTCAACAGATCCAAGTCGATCGCCAGAACCGTATGGCGGACAAGGTGATTCCGCAAAATTTCAACTACGAATCTATCACAAGTATGCGCACTGAAGCCAAGCAAAAGTTTGGCCGCATTCGTCCAGCCAATTTGGATCAAGCGGGGCGCATCAGCGGGATCACACCCGCCGATATTGCGCTGGTTCTGGCTTACATCGAAAACCCAAAGCTATCGCGTTCTAGCAAAACAGAGAAGGCACTTTCGTCTGGTATGGAGTCCGAATAGATGCCGAGCGCCATTATTGTGGGCGCAGGCCTTGCGGGCTTGACGGCTGCTCGGCAATTGCATCGCGAGAACTGGACCGTCTCGGTCATCGATGCTCGCGATCGCGTGGGCGGTCGCATTCAGACCGATCCAGTCGACGGTTTTCTGCTCGATCATGGATTTCAAGTTTTCTTGACAGGTTATGTTGTCGCTCAGAGCGAACTGGACCTCACAGAACTGCGTCTCGGGGAGTTTCAAGCCGGTGCGCTGATCTGGATCGATGGCAAGCATCACCGCGTCTGCGACCCGTTGCGATCAAAATGGTACTTAGCCCCATGGCATTGCTTGGAAACACTCGTGGCGCCGGTAGGAAGCATTGCCGATAAACTCCGGATCGCTTTGTTTCGAAATCGTGTTTGCCAAGCAGATCCGGCGCATTGGATGAATGACCGCGAGGGTTCGGCCAAAGAACGGCTTGAGCAATTCGGCTTTTCCCCAAAAATTATCCATCGGTTCTTTCGGCCATTCTTTGGGGGTATCTTTCTGGACGAATCCCTATCCGTCTCCGCAGGCATGATGGAGTTCATCTTTCGCACTTTTAGCCTGGGTGCCGCAGCATTGCCAGAGCAAGGCATGCAAGCGATCCCCAATCAGATCGCGCGCGATTTGCCGGCAGCTTCGATCCGTCTCAATACAACCGCGAAACGCGTATCGGACGGGTGTGTGGAATTGTCGGATGGCGAAACGCTGTTGGCTGACCATGTCATTGTCGCCACCGAAGAGCCCGCTGCAAAACGATTGATCGCAGCATCGCATTCTCAGCACGACAAGCGACCAACGCCTCTCAAAGCGGCATCGACCTGCTGTTTGTACTTCGACGTGCCCGACCCTCCGATTCAGGAAGCGACGTTGATGCTCAATGGCGATCAAAAAGGGGTCATCAACAATTTGTGCTTTCCAAGTTTCGCACAGCCCTCCTACGCGCCTGCCGGACGGTCGCTGCTGAGTGTCAGTACGATAGGCCAAACCGAAACGGTTGGAACGGAACTGTTGACCACCGTCCGAACACAGTTGGTTGAATGGTTTGGCAAACGAGCTGAAAATTGGCGTCACTTACGAACCTACCAAATCCCATACGCGTTGCCCAACCAGACACCACAAGCGTCGGCGAAGAGCTTTGCTCCGACGCAAATCAGCGATAGGATTTGGCGATGCGGCGACTACTGCGAATCGGGCAGCATCGAAGGAGCCATCGTTAGCGGCTTGAAGGTAGCCAGAAGAGTTCAGGATTCCACAACAGGCACTGACGATTTCGAAAGCGCGAAGGCTGCTGCTGTGCCGGCCAATGCCCCGAACAAATGCCCTTCCCAAGATACGGCGGCGCCTGCGGTTGGCAATACACCGAAAAACAACGTGGTTCCATAGAGGGAGCCGACCAGCAAGGCGACGAACATCGAAACCGGTTTCCGTTCTACCAATCCGCTCGCAATAAGGAACGCTACCAAGCCGTAGACCAATCCGCTTGCTCCGATATGCACTGCGTTGCGGCCAAAACACCATAGCAAAATCCCCCCGCCCATCACTACGCTCAAAATCACGACCACGAAGTCGTCCCGCGAACTGCACAAAATAAACAACAAGATGCACAGGGGGATCGTATTGCCGAGCAAATGAGCGAAACTGGCGTGAAGGAACGGCATGAGTGGTATGCCGATCAGCCCATACAACGTGCGAGGAACCAGCCCCAAATCGTTGAAGGAAACAGGGAGCAAGCAATCCAAAAAATAGACGGCCCAAAGGGCGACAACAAGCCCACCAATCCCTTGTAACTCTTTGACCATATTCAACCTAGTCGACGAAAAAACAACCAATCATCTCAGTCTTGATTCCGACGAAATTTTACCAGAGTGCCGTTCGGTTGTCCCAGCAATTGTTCTACCCGTTTACCTTTTGCAGAACACAACTCCTATGTTTCGTGCCTTGCCTACCAAGCTTATGGATTGCCGGTTTCATGCGGTGGAAAGTTCTGCCGACTCCTGCGCTCCGGAGTTGTTCATTGTGGAAGGGGATTCTGCGGCGAATGCGGTTGGCATCGTCCGGGATTCTCGCTTTCAAGCGGTAATGCCCATGCAGGGCAAGCCGCTCAATGCTTGGAAGGCATCTCGGGAGAAAGTGGCTCGCAATGAATTCTTCAGGGCGCTACAGCAAGCCATCGGTGCCCAATGGGGAGAAAGTTTTCGGTTGAACGACGTTCGCTACGAACGCATGATTTTGGTTTTCGATCCGGATGCGGATGGGATCCATTGCGGGATGCTGGTGCTAATGTATTTTTATCGTTGGATGCGACCGCTATTGGATTCCGGGCGAATCTACATGGTTCACCCGCCGTTGTTTGAGATCACCGCACCGGGAATGACCGAACTCGTGTGCGCGGTTTCGGACGAGGAGGCTATAGCAAGTCTGGCCAAGGTTCAGAGGGACATCCATCCGAACGCCGTGAAGAAGAGATTTCGCGGGCTAGCAAGCATGAGCGGGGGCGTGCTCAAGCAGTACTGTGTGCAGCCCGCGACACGTCGGGCCTTTTGTATGCGTGCAAAGGATGCAGAAGCGGCCATTCAAGTTTTTTGCCCCTAGTTTTTGGAATGGGCAAGCGGCCGAACATCAAACCAGTCGAATCGGAGTCGGGAATTCAAGTACAAATTTGGTACCGCGGCCTACTTCGCTTTGGACCGTGATTCGCCCGCCGTGGGCTTCGATGATTTTCCTTGCGGTGGGTAGCCCGAGTCCGGATCCTCCGTGCTTGGTGGAATAGAATGGCTCAAACATACGCATGGCGGTCGTTTCGTCCATGCCGCAGCCGGTATCAATCATGTCCATGGCCACGCCTCCGGGCACAGTATAGGTTTGCACTGAAAACTCTCCACCGTCGGGCATGGCTTCCAGTGCATTCTTCACCAAATTGAGCAAAGCCGCTTGCAAGGAATCGCTGTGCAGCTTGATGTTGGGCAGATTGGGGTCGAGGTACTTTTCGAGTCGTATCAAGGATTTGTCCGCTTGTGCTTGATACAGGCGAAGTACGGTTTCTATTTGGTCGTTCAGAGAACCGGTGGTCATTTCCAAATCGCGCATCCGGGCGAATCGCAGAAAATCTCGAAGCAGGTTTTCCAACCGATTGCACTGTTGCCGAATCATGTCCACTTTTGCAATCGCCCGCCGTTGACCAGGCCACTGACTCTCTTCCATTTCTTCGCAGAGCAAGTCTGCGTTCATATGAATGACCGAGAGGGGATTCTTTATCTCATGCGCTAACGAGCCAGCCAGTTCAGCGAGCTCGTTGTATTGACGACGCATTTCGTCGATAGTCGCTTCATGGTCGTTTTCTCGAAACTCACCCATTTGGCATTCAGTTCTCGTCGGGATTTCCAAGGGGAGGCATAGGAATGGCTTAGACCGTGAATTGTACACGGCATTGCGAGTGGCAAAAATGCTTAATTCGATCCTCTTGAAAGCGAGAAAGGCTCGGTTCCATCACTTTTCGACCGGTACGATTCCATTTTGATTTGCCTATGCAATTTATTGATCCTGAGGCGCTAGCCGAGCCTTGGCGCACGAAATCGGCTAGCGCCTCAGGCTCAGTAAATTCCCAGCCTATTCCAATCGTACTGATCGAAACTTTTTTGGCCCGTCGCATGCAACTCGATTCTTCCTCAATTACAATCCGAAGGATCCTCTTGAATTTACGGCTCGATTTTCGCGTTGAAGAACCGCTTGAAATGAAGAATACGGCTTTTAGTTGGAGCTTGGCAGCGGCGCTGAGTCTCTCTGTTTATGCTAATGTTTCCCTTGGGCAACAATCCTCTAGCACGAAACCCGAAGTGGGGATTTTGGATCACAAAAGCGAGTGGATCGCTATCCAAAATGCAACGGTCGTTCCCGAACCCGGAGTGGTCATCGAGAAAGCGACCATCGTCATCAAAGGTGGAAAAGTCATTGAAATCGGTGCAAACGTCACCCCACCTGCGCAAGCGTATCGAATCGACATGACGGGCAAAACCATTTATGCGGGCTTCGTCGATGCAGGAGTCGAACTTGAAGTTCCTGCATCGGATGCAACCAAAGGAAGCCCCCATTGGAATTCGGAGATCACGCCGGAACGGTCGATGGCCGAAACTTACGCAGCCAACGACGCAGTCATGGCCAAGCTTCGCAAAGCCGGCATCACTGCGGCACTGGTCGCACCTCGCGATGGCATCATCAAAGGCACCAGCGCCGTATTCTTAACCACCAATCAGCCTGCAGTCGACTCCTTGCTGAAGAGCGATGTCGCCATGCATGTCCGTTTGACGGTAGCGCGACGTGGACGCGATTCCTATCCGAGCAGTCCCATGGGCGCCGTGGCGCTCGCGCGACAAACCTTTTACGATGCACAGTGGCATTCCTACGCTTGGCAAACCTATCGATCGCAAGTGGGCATCGAAAAGCCTGAAGCAAACTCTGCGCTCGAAGCGTTGAGCCACCATATGTCTCAGGGCAAACTCATCATGTTCGATGCCCTCAACGAACAATATGCATTGCGCGCCGACGCATTTGGAAGAGAATTCGGATTGAATGTTCTCCTGCGAGGTTCCGGCCAAGAATATCAGTTGCTGGATCGAATCGCTAAGTTGAACCGAACGGTATTGGTTCCGCTGAATTTCCCAAAACCTCCGAACGTCTCTACCGCCGAAGCGGCCCTCGATGCCGAACTCGAGGAACTAACGCATTGGGAACTCGCACCCGAAAACCCAGCTCGACTGGCTAAAGCTGGGGTCAAAATCGTCTTCACCGCGACCGGACTCACCGACCCAAGCGAGTTGGTTCCCCAGATCCGCAAAGCGATCGCGCGCGGGCTGGATAAGAAAGTTGCCATTCAAGCGATCACAACGGCACCCGCTCTGCTGCTGGGTATCGAACAAGAATGCGGATCCATCAAACCCGGCGTTTGGGCTAACCTCGTCGTCGCGAACGGAGACCTTTGGGACGACAAAACGAAGATCGAAGAAGTATGGGTACGGGGCGAACGCCCATCCGCCGCTTACAAAGTAGATACCGCCGTCGATGGCAAGTGGCAATTGACAATCACCCAACCAACCGCCGCGCTCGCCCCAACTATCGGAGCCCCAGCCATCGGAGCCGCCGCAAGCGACGATCGACCCAAGCAACTTTTCTTAGAGATCACCGACTCGACCAAGAAGATCTCCGGTAGTCTTTCGCTCTTGGAAACACCGGTAACCAAAGAGGCTGCCAAGTCCGAACCCGCAAAGTCCGAACCCGCCAAGGTTGCGGCACCCGCGCTGGATGCACCTGCTGCCGAGTCGCCTCAAACCCCCTCCGAAAAGCAACCTCCTGCAGCAAACACGAGCAAAGACGATTCCAGCAAAGAAGAGCCCAAGAAATCCGACGCCAAGAAACCAGCCGAGGCAAAGGGGGTAGCCAAGCTAAAGAACCCCAAGTGGGAGGATCGCACTTTGACTGCGACATTCCCAGCCAAGCCGTTGTCTGAAGGCCAAGCCGGTGTCGCCTTCCTTTCGTTGGCCCTTCTCCCGCCGGCATCCGCGGATCCGGACCAAACGGTCGAATCTCTGGTCGGGACCATCCGATGGGCCGATGGACAAACGCAGCTTGTGTCTGCCGTTCGCAAGGCTTCGCCAACCGGCGACACCAACAAAGATGCCGGCAAAGAAGACAAGAAAGAAGACAAGAAAGCCACCAAGGAGGTTCTCTCACCGGTTCAATACCCGCCCGGCGTTCAAGGCAGGAATGGACTGCCTGAGCAGCCGGAATATGTCGTGTTCCAGAATACGACGATTTGGACCAGTGGGCCGGAAGGAATTCTCAAAGACTCCGACTTGATCGTCCACAAAGGTTTGGTCTCCAAGATGGGTAAAGACTTGCCGGTACCCGCAGGGGCGACGGTGATCGATGCATCCAAATGGCAACTTAGCCCTGGATTGATCGATTGCCATTCGCATATGGCGACCGACAGCGGCATCAATGAATCCTCGCAAGCGGTGACTGCGGAAGTGCGGATCGGGGATTTTGTGGATGCAGGCGATATCACCATCTATCGGCAACTTGCGGGCGGATTGACGACAGCCAATGTGCTTCATGGATCCGCAAACCCGATCGGTGGTCAGAACCAGGTAATCAAGCTTCGGTGGGGCGGTATCTACGACGATTTGAAATTCGAAGAGGCACCTGCGGGAATCAAGTTTGCGCTCGGCGAAAACGTCAAGCAAAGCAATTGGGAAGGTCCCAAGACGCGCTACCCGCAATCGCGAATGGGAGTCGAACAACTGATTCGAGATCGATTCAATTCGGCCCGAGCATACGACGCTTCTTGGAAAGATTGGAACAAAAGTCGCAACGGGTTGCCTCCCCGTCGCGACCTCGAACTCGATGCGATCGCGGAGATCCTTCGCGGTGAGAGATGGGTCCATTGCCATAGCTACCGGCAAGACGAAATACTCGGTCTCCTGAGACTGCTGGAAGAGAACAAGGTGACGATCGGTTCCTTGCAGCACATTTTGGAAGGCTACAAAGTTGCGGATGCGATTGCCAAGCACGGAGGGACTGCGTCGACGTTTTCGGATTGGTGGGCGTTCAAATTGGAGGTCTACGATGCGATCCCTTACAACGGTGCATTGCTTCATAACCAAGGCGTGAATGTTTCGTTCAATTCCGATGATGCAGAACTCGGCAGGCACATGAATCATGAGGCCGCCAAAGCGATCAAGTACGGTGGGGTCGAACCGATGGAGGCGCTCAAATTCGTGACGCTCAATCCGGCCAAACAACTCCGGATCGATGCCAAAGTAGGATCGCTCGAGATTGGAAAGCACGCTGACATTGCCGTTTGGAATGGTTCGCCGTTATCGACGTTGGCTCGCTGCGAACAAACATGGATCGACGGGCGCAAATATTTCGATCGCGGCTTGGATTTGGAAACTCAAAAGCGCGACGCGATGCTTCACCAATCCTTGGTGCAAAAAATTCTCGACAGCGGAGAAGCGGCAGGCGAGAAGAGTTCGCTGGCTGACGACCCATCGCGCTTGTGGCCAAACCATGACGAATTCTGCCATCATCATCACGATGAGTCCGATCAAAGCGAACATGAACACGAACACGAGAGTGAAAGTGCAAGTGCAAGTGCGATGAAGTAGTCGAATGGTTTTGCACCCTTCGTCGCTCTCGTACGATTCCTCCTTGAAACAACAATCAAACACATCCATTAGAGATACCGTTTAAAGAAATCTATCCATGATCCAAGCAACGATACGGACACTTCGGGCACGGCTTTCCGCCGGCCTTCGATTCACTGGCCTTCGATTCATTGGCCATCTTTCCAGCAGCCTCCTAATTGCCGGCTTCCTTTCTTTGAATGCAAGCGCCTCGGACCAGATCCCAGGTGCTCCGCAAAAGAAACCGATTTTCATTCGCAACGCGACAGTCCATACCGTTTCCGGCGAGACCATTCAAAACGGATGTGTTCTGTTCAAAGAGGGCAAGATCACGGAAGTCGGAGTCGGTTTGACCGCGCCTGCAGATTCGGATGTCATCGAAGGAAAAGGGCAACATGTTTATCCTGGTTTGATGGACTCCTACTCCAGCATAGGACTTGTCGAGATCGATTCGATTCGAGCTTCGATCGACTCCACTGAAATCGGCAGCCTCAATCCGAACGTTCGCGCAGCGGTCGCATTCAATCCCGACAGCGAAGCTATCCCGGTAGCGCGTGCCAACGGCGTGCTAGCGTCGGTGGTTGCTCCCAACGGCGGGCTGATTTCAGGACGCGCTGCGGTGATGGTCCTCGATGGATGGACATGGGAAGGGATGACGCTGATGCCGGATGCCGCCATGGCTGCCACTTGGCCCCGTTTTGGGGCTGCACCTCGCGGCCGACGTAGTGGAGACGCGGAAGCGGGAGGTGGCTCGGATAGCGATAGGCTTGCAGCCATGCACGGTTTGATCCGAGAGGTTAAATCCTATGCGGTGGCAAGGACCGCTGCCCCCAACGAACAGCCTATCGATCTTCGGTTGGATGCGATGGTCCCGGTCGTCGAGGGAAAAACACCGATGCTCGTGCAAGCGAACTCGACAAAACAAATCCAAACGGCCATTGCATTTGCCAAACAGTACCGATTGAAATTGATACTGATGGGAGCGGCAGACGCGATGCAATGCGCCAATCTGATCAAAGAGGCCAAAGTGCCGGTCGTGGTCGCAGGGGTCTATCGATTGCCAACTCGCCGCGATGCTCCTTACGATTCCGCATACACGCTTCCCGCACAACTCCAGGAAGCAGGCATTCAGTACTCGATCGCAAGCGATGGACGCTTTGGTGCCTCGGGTGTTCGCAATCTGCCCTACCATGCCGCGACGGCTTCCGCGTACGGTTTAACGGAGGAACAAGCCGTACGATCCATTACGTTGTCGCCTGCCGAAATCTTCGGCGTTTCAGATCGTATCGGCTCGATATCGGTCGGAAAAGACGCTACACTTTTCCTCGCAGATGGGAACATACTGGAGACGCCAACCCAAGTGACCAAGGCGTATATCCAAGGACGGCTCGTCGATTTGACTAGCAAGCATACGCAGTTAAACGATAAATACCAAGCGAAGTACAAGCAATAGGGCGAGCGGAGAGGTGAAACATACCAGCCGTAGTTTGGGACCATTGTCCCGAAATAACAAACGGACGGGACAATGGTCCAGAACGAACAAACGGACGGGACAATGGTCCCATCCTACGGGGTAAGCAGCGGCTTGCGATTTGAACCAAGGACTATGAGCTCGATTTCAAAACCTGCGATTGTACTTTTGAGCGGCGGATTGGACTCGGCCACTTGTTTGGCGATTTGCAAACAGCAAGGCTTTGTCCCTTATGCGATCAGTTTCCGCTATGGGCAACGACACGCCATCGAGCTTGCACAAGCATCCAAAATTGCAACGGCTGCAGGCGTAGCAAAGCACGTGGTCATCAATATCGATTTGGGAGCGATCGGCGGCAGTGCGTTGACCGATATCAGCCTCGCGGTTCCCAAACACGAACTTGCTTCGGAGATCGGTACCGAGATCCCTCTTACCTACGTTCCCGCCAGAAATACGGTTTTTCTTTCGTATGCTTTAGGGTGGGCAGAGGTTCTCGGAGCGTTAGACATATTCATTGGAGTGAACGCGTTGGACTACAGCGGCTACCCCGACTGCCGTCCGGAGTTTATTCAATCCTTTGAAACGATGGCAAATTTAGCAACCAAGGCTGGTGTAGAAGGAGGGCAGCTAAAAATCCATACCCCCCTCATCGACTTGACCAAAGCCGAAATTATCCGATTGGGAATGGCGTTGGGCGTCGACTATTCGCAAACTTTCTCATGCTACGACCCTAGCGAACAAGGGCACGCGTGTGGGCACTGCGACTCCTGTTTGCTGCGGCTGAGGGGGTTCGAACAAAACGGAATGACCGACCCTGCACTGCAAAAAATCTGAGAGCTCGGTCGCCGTATTATCACACTCTCTTATTGACGCGGGCATAGGGTCTTTAAACGTTTTCACAGCCAATCAAAATCCAAGAAATGAGCAGGGGCGACGAATCACTCTTTGTCCACCTTCCGTTTTGAGAGGAAAAAAATGCGAAAACAAATTGTGATTGGCTTGTTGTTGCTCGTTGCAGGATGCCAACCTGGGTCCAGTTGGAATTGGAGCGGCGCCCCCGAGCAAACGGACAAGAAACATCGATCCATGCCGGGTCCGTTCATTGAGACGAACGATACCATCGACACTGTCGAGACCGGCGAAACCGGCGAGATCACCGTGCCCACAGCGCCCACCGAGAGGTCGCAAAGTTCATCCCAAGCAAGTGAAACGTTGGAATCGGTGCGGGAATCCAGCTAGTCGGTTTGGAATGACCCGAATAGGGTTCTTTAAAAAAATGGGTTATCGCGAGTGCGTTGAGGGACTTTAAGAAAAGATTCGGCGATCTTGAGGTCCTCTTTGGTGGTGATTTTGATGTTCGTTTCCGGACCTTCGACACATACCACCGACACACCGCTTTGTTCGACGACTTGGGAGTCGTCGGTCGGTTTCCCTTTCGTCTTTGCGTAAGCCGTCCTCAGAACGGACGCAAGAAAGATTTGGGGCGTCTGCGCTTGCCATAATCCCTCGCGAGGTACCGTCTCGGAGATCTGATCCTTGTTGTTGCAACGTTTGACGGTCGCTCGAATCGGCGAAGCGAGGATCGCGGCGCCGGTGCGGTCTGCTGCTGCGATCACTGCGTCCAAGGACTGTTTGGTCAAACACGGTCTGGCCGCATCATGGACTCCGATGAGTTTGATCTCCGGCCGGACTTTTTCAAGCGCGTTTCGAATGCTATGGAACCGTTCCTCACCACCCAAGACGATTTCGACGCCGAGCATGGACAAGTTGCCTGAGTATTTTTCCTGGACCAATTCTTTGTCTTCAGGTGAAATCGCCATAATGATTTGCGCGATACGAGGGTGTTCCGCAAACAACTGAGCGCTGTGCTGCCACACAGGTTTTCCGGAGGCGAGGGTGAACACCTTTTTGAAAAAAGGGTCCTTGAATCGACTGCTTTTTCCTGCAGCAGCCAAGATGATAGCGATATCTTTCATAACATCTCTTGGGAATTTTTGAGGGCCATGGCAGCCGCTTCGTGGTCTAGTGTGTCCGCGATAATTTTTCCATCGCGTAGGACGATATTGCGACGGGCATTTCTTGCAACCGACACGTCGTGCGTAACCAAAATGACGGTCAAGTTCCTTTCCTCGTTGAGCTTTCTAAACATCTCGATCACTTCACGGCTCGTTCTGGAATCCAGATTCCCAGTAGGCTCATCCCCCATCAAGATCGAGGGCGCGGTGGCTAAAGCCCGTGCAATGGCGACCCGCTGCTGCTGCCCACCTGAGAGTTGGCCGGGGTGATGGTCCAAACGATCCGAGAGACCCACCAATGCGAGCAATTCTTTGGCCCGATCGCGACGCTGTTTGGCGGAAACCATAGCACCGTACATCAAGGGCAATTCAACATTTTCCAGAGCCGACGTACGCGCGAGCAAATTGAAGTTTTGAAAAACAAATCCGATATGTTCATTGCGAATCCGAGCGCGCTGGTCGCGAGTCATATGAACGACTTCTTGGCCGCTCAACCGATAGCTTCCTTTGGTGGGCCGGTCTAAACATCCCAAGGTGTTCATGAGCGTTGATTTCCCCGAACCGCTTGGACCGATCAACGCCGCGTATTCGCCGCGTTCCATCACCAAATCGATACCGTCCAGCGCTCGCACTTCTACTTCGTCAAGCTGGTAGACTTTGGAGACATCTTGGATCTGAATGAGAGGAGTCGCAGTAGGATTCATGGGGTAAGTTTAAATCGCTTCTGGGCCGCGTTCGCCGGTTCGGATTCGAATGCAGTCGTCCATGGGCAACACAAAGATCTTTCCGTCACCGATTTGTCCTTTATCGCCTGTCTTGGCCCCTTTGAGAATGGCGGCAATCGTCGGCTCCACGAACTCGTCGTTGACGGCAATCTGAAGCTGCACTTTCCGGAGCAGGTTCACCGACACATCATGCCCGCGAAAAGCCGTCTTCTGCCCTTTTTGTCTGCCAAAACCAAGGCAGTCCAAAACCGTCAAGCGAAAGACCTCGACCTCTGTCAACGCTTCCTTCACTTCCTCCAATCGGCTTGGCTGCACGATGGCTATTATCAACTTCACGGTGATTCCTGACGTATTTTTGGCGACCGGATGTCGGCGAATTCAAAATCAGATGGACTCAGCCGACAAAAGGGCTGCAAAGCGGGAACGAGGGGCCAAGCCATTCCCTCGCTCGCGCTTCGGGTTGTGATTTTTGGCCGTCAGGGTCCATCACTGTCCATTTGTCGGTTGAGTCCAGATTGTCATCGGAAAGGGAATGCGATTCAAGACTGCCTGCGTGGGTTCCCCGGGATCCGCTTCAGAATCGTACAGAAAGGCCGGCTGTCCAACCGCGAAAGAGCTGGTCGTCGCTCGTTCGTAGCGAGAATGTGGGTTGTTGGGCAGCATAGTCGAGTCGCTGGTCCGCAACGGTGGCGAGCGAGGGAAAATACCACATTTCGTATCCGCAGGATGCGACCACGTTTTCCGAAAAGCGATAATTCAAGCTCGCGACCGCTTCCCAGACTGTCGTCAATCGCAGCTTGCGGTCTTTCAAATCGGTTGTGAGGACGTTGTTCGAGTTGACGTTCAAAGCCCCTCTCGCAAAGTTCCCATAGAGTCCACTCGAACCGCCGACACCCGCGGTGAGGCGCTGGCTGAGGGGGCGGTTCAGTTGAATACCAACCTGCCAGCCGGCCAAAAAATTGTCGGTCCTTAGTCCCAGTTGATTCTTCGTGGCGTTCTGAGTTGCCTCCAATTGATATTCCTCGCCGTGATCGACCAGTCGCAGTCCATAGAATAGCTTCGAGAGTTCATCGCCATAGGTGCAACGGTTGAGTTCGTAAGATGCCAGACGCACGCGTTGCGATTGATGATGAAGATCCGCATTGTCAAACGGGCCAGCAAGAGTCGGTGGCAACGTGGATTGGAGGGACCCGGCCGAAGTCGCAACCGTGGTCGCATCCCGGTCCCAATGAAAGGGTCCCGTAAACTTGAACTCGATTTGCTCTATCGCCCCGAATAGCCTTGTGACCGTGTACCGGCCGGCCAAGTCGCGAGCGAAGCGATCCATGCTTGCACCTTGCGAAAAGGGACCAACAGAATCATTGCTTCGGACGAAACTAATTGGCTCGTAGGCCAAGAGGAAATCCGGGCGCTGCGGGTCGAGCGCGAATACGTCATCCCACCCCCAGGTCTGTCGGTTTGGAGGCAGCGGAACAGACGGCGCTGCCTCGCTCGGAATAGTCGCTGCTGGAGGAGTCGGCCAAGTTGCCACTCCCGTCCCCACGGGCTGAGGACCAGACGCGATGGAGTCGTAACCGGCCGTCATTACGCTCTCGGGAGTCGCCGCTGCATTCGGAAGGGCAAAGGCTGCTGGCACGGCGGTGGGTTCCGGCGGAGCGCTCGTTGGAGTCGTCGCGCGAAATGGAAAAGCGTGCGTCGTTGGCGCACTAGGCAAACTGCCGGTGGGCAGTTGCTGCAGGAATTCCTGCGAGCTAACACTTGAACGGTCGTTCCATTGAATGGGATTCGCCCGGGCAACTCGGCTCTGGCTGAGGATCAACACAAGTGCCAAGGCGATCGCGATCGCTTTCCTTTGCACTTGTTGATAGCCGGAATTGCAACGCTGGTACATCAGGAATCTCAGGTGCAACAGAGTGTTAGACTAGTTGGAAACGGTCAGCTTGTCCTTGACAGGTACCAAGTAGATCTTTCGCACCAGTTCCAAGATACGACGAGCGGACTCTTCGCTATCCGTGGTCCCTTTCACTTCGAGGCTCCCGTCTTCTTTGCCTAAGATGCTGACCTCGGCACGCGGGAAGCTCTGTGCGATTACCTGTTTGATGTCCTTGACCGCATTCGTCGTTGCCTGGACCTTGCCCCCTGGCTGCGTAACATTCACTTGAATGACCTGGGGAGTATCGCCGAGATCCGCGGTCCAGATCTGAACCAGTGTGCTTCCAACTTGATTGCCCACGAGGGAGATAGCTCGATCATTGTGCAGTACTTTGCATACACTTTCGTCTTGAACAGCAATCGCAACGAAACGGCCAGCCAGGTTCATCGTGGTCGCGGCCAAGCTTTCCAAGTCGACAGTCGCAACGGGAGATTGATAGGTTGGTCGCGAGTCAAACCGACGACGCGTGAGGTCGTTGCTTGGCTCCATGGCGGCACTGGTCGGCTTGGGATTGCGAAGTGGTGGTTCCATTTGCAGTTCTCTTGAAGGAGGTGCAATGGCAACAAACGCATCCGGGACGGTGTCGGAAACGACGGCCTTAGGAACCATGCCCTTCGAGCTGGTCGCACCGCCTCCTGCTGAAATGGAATGCGGAACCAACGATGTATCCACCTCGACGGTTTGCCCATCCGTCTCCGGCTCATCGTAGACTTTGCGAGATTCTATTTCCGTGGACAGAGCCAAAGAAACCGTATGTTCAAGTTTCGTTGGCTTGAACTTCACCAATTGAGGCACGCGATTTTTGGTTGGCGGAACCGTTGCCGTCTCGTTGCTATCTACCAACGAATCGCCCAAGGACATTCGGACAGCAGTCGTTTGCGAAGCGGCAGTTGAAGTCGACTGCGATGTCGATTGCGATGGTAACGCTGTCGTTGCGAATCCCTGCGATGCGTCTTTGGCGGCATCTGAGGACGCGTCGGCTTTGCGGCCAGTCGGCTCGACCAAGAACGGCGGCATCTTGGCCGGCGGCGAAATCGAGCGACTTGGAATGACTCGTACATTTACTGTTTCTGTCGGTGCGGCAGGCTCGCTCGCAGGCAACATTTGCATCTCGGCGGTTGCCTGAGGTGCCGAGGGTGCCATAACGGGAGGTTCCGCATTCCCTTCGCCGCCATTGAGCTTCATTAACACTTTGCCGGTCGGCTGATTCGACTTCAAGTCGGGTTTCTTTGGCATTGCAGGCAGACTGACATAAGTTGGGCTCGATGCAGGTTCGGAGTCTGCCGTGGGAAAGGCTGCAGGGAGCAATAGACCAGCAGCAGGCAATGTGCTGGGCATCGCAGACGGCACCGTGCTAGGGAAGGCCAGGGGCGCCGCGTTCGCGTTCGCAACGGGTGTCGGCAACTGCTTGCCGTTGGATGGGATCAGTCGAATACCAACCGCTTTAACCCCAGGCACCCTGCTCATCTTTTCGATTGGCAGTTGTTGCGTTTTTAGTTCCTGGCCAAACGTAGATACCGCGCAGTTTCCTGCGAATGCAGTTGCAACAATCGCCAATGCTAAAATTTTTCGTTTGGCTCGCCTTTGGACGTTATGGATTCGATTGCTTTGCATTTGCCTGGCCCTCTGCTTCGACTGTGAGACGAACCGAAACGACTTCGCCGTTTCCGGATGCGCTGTTGTGGATCAGTATCGGACGCAAACCTTTGCCGAGTTGAGCGAATGTAACGCTTGTATCGATCATAACGCTTTCCAAAAGCTAGCTATCGCCGGTTGGAACGGACTTGATCTTGCCGGATTGCTCTCGATAGACTGCGTCTATGGCAACGATTCTCATTACCAATTCTGTCCCGACAGATCCGATCCTGCGTCAGGTTCCCAAAACAAAAGCGGGGTGGTGCGGGCATCGCTTTCTGCTTCGGCCCACGGGGGAACCAATCGATGCGTGGGTTGTCTATGACAATCTGCTTCAGCCGGAAACCAACCCAATCGAACGCAGCCGCACCCTTTTAGTCACCGGTGAGCCGCCTAGTGTTCGGCGGTATCGCACTCCGTTTACCAGCCAGTTTGGATCGATCCGGACATCGCACGCTGGAGTGGACCACCCCGAAATCGTTCGCGCCCACGAAGCTCAACCTTGGCATTTTGGGATGCACCCATGCCGATCGCATCCGCATATCCTGGACTATGATGCGCTCGCATCGATGTTGCCACCGCCCAAGCCCAAGCTTTTGAGTGTGATATCGAGCAATAAAGCCATCACGGAGGACCATCGGCAGCGGCTACGGTTTGTAGAGCATTTGAAGTCGGCGTTTGGAGACCAAATCGATGTTTTTGGCCGCGGCATCCGAGATGTGCCGGACAAGGCAGATGCCATCTGGAATTATCGGTACCACATTGTTTTGGAAAACGATCATTCCCCGTTCTACATGTCAGAAAAATTGCCGGATTGTTTTCTAGGCTGGAGTTTCCCTTTTTATTCAGGGGGTGTTTTTGCACAGAGCGCTTTCCCCGATGGCAGCTTTGCTCGCATCGACATGTACGACCCGGCGCGTTCGATCGCGACCATTCAAGCAAAAATTCAAAGCGACAGCTACGCGACGGATCAGGAACTCATCCGTCAGGCGAGACGGATCGTGCTCGACGAATTGAATCTCTTTGCAGTGCTCGGCCAAGCTGTCGAAGCCTTGGAAGCAATGCTGAAAAACCGAGGAAGTTCTCGGTTTCGCGCGTCGGCTCAAACCACGCTTTTACCGAAAAAGCATTCGATCCAACTGAGTATGCAGAAACTCATGCGATCCATGTCGATTGTGGCTTGATCGCATAAAAATATCCCTCCTTCCGTTTCAATCGCGTCATCTACCAACCATGAGCATGCCAGCCGTCTCTGTCGTGATACCGGTTTATAACGCCGGCAAGTACCTGGCATCTGCCATTGGAAGCATTGTCGATCAATCTTTTACCGACTGGGAAATGGTCTGTATCGATGACGGCAGCACCGACAGTAGCCCTGAACTGTTGGATAGGTTTGCGGCGCACGACCCGAGGATCCGAGTCGTCCACCAAGCAAACTGCGGTGTGGTGGCGGCGGCCAATCGAGGGCATCAATTGGCTCGCGCGGAACTCGTGTGCCGGATGGACGCCGACGATATTGCAATGCCGAATCGACTGGCCCATCAAGTCGACTTCATGCAACGCCATCCCGAGTACGTCGCCGTGAGCGGAGCCATTCTTGAGATGGACACCGATTCCGAACCGTTGGGGCTCCAGCAATTGCCCGGCGATCATGAAGCCATCGTTCAGCGTTTGCTGAGTCGCGATACGGGTCTTTTCCAACCGGCTAGCATTATGCGATCCGAGGCCTTCCGAAAGATCGGTGGATTTCGAGCCAAATACCAATGGATAGAGGATCAAGACCTGTGGCTGCGAATGAGTGGCGTGGGCCGCTTAGGAAACACCGAGGAACTTGTTCTATGCTACCGATTGCATCCAGCGAGTTGCACTTGGTCGATGTCAAGCCTGCGATCGGAGTTGATGACTCAATTGATGTTGGAAGCCCATTCGGAACGGGGCATCGCACCCAAAGGGCGAGACGCGATCACTCCGCCGACCCGTTCGTTTGCTGGTCCGGGCAAGTGGGCTCGCAAAGCGGTTCGTGGAGGCTACCCTAAAACCGCTTTAAAGCATCTCCGGAGTTTATGGAAGCAGGACGGTTTGACATGGTACACGCTGAGGATGTTTGCTGAAGTCGGCTTGCGTTTGCCTATCGCTGCCAAATCACGCCGCAGCGTTGCGACCGAATCGTTCATTCCAAATACAGACGCATGGCAACAACGGTTCGGGCTTGGCCAACCTTCGCTATAGATGAATAGGAACGAAGTTTGGGGAGTTGCGTGATTTTCGAATGACATCGAAGGGGATGGACTTTAGAATGGGTGGCGGATGCCAACACGTCCTCTCCGTTTCCAACCGATCCACCTTCCCACCCCCAATCGCGCTATGATGTTTCTAGCTAGTCTCCTGTTCGCTTTTTTTCATGTTACCTTCATCGCCGACGAGCGCCGTTTGTTCAACGGGACGGATTTGTCCGTTTGGGACGGAAACCCCGAACTGTGGAGCGTCAAGGATGGCGTGATGACTGGGATCACCAAGGCTGACGAACCGCTTCCTTATAATCAGTTTTTGATATGGCGAGGAGGCAGCGTAAAGAATTTTGAATTGCGAGCGACCATCCGGCAAACCGGAAACAATTCGGGCATTCAATATCGCAGCAAGGAACTTCCCAATGTAGGCAAGTGGTCCATCGGTGGCTATCAGTGTGACATCCATCCCACCGCCGCAAACAATGCCATGCTCTATGACGAACGCGGACGAGGCATTGTTGCAAAGAATGGTCAGCAGGTGATCGTAGACGAACTAGGGGCCAAATGGTTGGTCAAAGAGCAATCTCCTATCGAAGTGAGCGTGCCGGAGTGGAATGAATACAAAATCATCGCGAGGGGCAACCATCTGATTCATCAAGTCAATGGCAAGACCACTGTGGATTTGATCGATCATCAAAGTTCGGAACGCGAGCTCGAAGGCCTGCTGGCTTTCCAAGTGCATCGAGGTCCGGCCATGAAGGTCGAAATTAAAGACGTATTTTTGAAGGAGCTTCCCGACGGTGAACTTTTGAGTTTGGAACAAAACCCAATCCCCAAGGAAGCTCAAAAACTAGGAGCACCTGCCAAGGCTCCGGCGCCTGCTGCCAAAAAGAATCCGGAGGCCAGCGTTGCAGCCAACGTCGCTCCCGCTCCCACCGAGTCTCCGCTGGCACAGCAACCCCCTAAAAAAGCCAATCCCAGGCCACAGCCCAAACAAGCGGCAGTCGGCCCCGCAATCAATGAGAACAAAGCAACGCCTATCGACCGGATCAAAGTCCCGAAGGACTTCCAAGTCGAATTGCTCTACTCGGTCCCTGGACAGCAAGAAGGGTCCTGGGTCAATCTTTGCTTGGACGACAAGGGCCGAATGTTGGCGAGCGATCAATATGGCGGACTCTTTCGATTTCCATTGCCGCCTGCAGGCAAAACGATCGATCCCAAATCCGTAGAAAAGATGGCCGTGGATATTCGCGCAGTGAACGGCATGGCATTCGCTTTTGGTGCGCTCTACATTGGGGTCAATGACTACGAAAAGAAAATACCCTCAGGCTTGTATCGCATAACGGATTCCAATGGCGACGATCAGCTCGATCACGTCGAGTTGTTGCGGTCGATCGAAGCCAGTGGAGACCACGGTGTGCATGCGATCGTTCCCACCCCAGACGGAAAATCGTTGTTCCTGGTGTGTGGCAACGCTGCTAAGAAAACGCTGACCGAACAAACTTCGCCGGTCCCATCCATTTGGGGCGAAGACCATCTGTTGCCGCGGATGCCGGATGGCAAAGGTTTCATGCGCGATGTGGTGGGACCGGGCGGGATCATCTACAAAGTCTCACCGGATGGTAAGAAATTCGAAGTGTTTTCGAACGGGTATCGAAATATTTTTGACGCGTCGCTCAATGATGAAGGGGAGCTTTTCACGTACGACGCCGACATGGAATACGATTTCAATACGTCCTGGTACCGACCGACGCGAGTCAATCACGTCGTGAGCGGTTCCGAGTATGGATGGCGAAACGGCGCGGGCAAGCGTCCTGAATTCTATGCGGACAACCTGCCAGCAACGATCAATATTGGCCCTGGCTCACCCACCGGCACCACGTTTGGATACGGGGCAAAGTTCCCGGCAAAGTACCAAAAAGCGTTCTTCATTTTGGATTGGAGCTGGGGAAAAATGTGGGCCGTTCATCTTGCCCCGAGCGGCTCGAGCTATACGGCGACCAAAGAGGAGTTTGTCTCCGGCTCGCCATTGCCAATGACCGACGCAGTCATCCATCCAGGAGATGGAGCCATGTATTTCGCCATCGGCGGCCGTCGCGTGCAGTCGGGATTGTATCGGGTCTCCTATGTCGGCACAGAATCGACCGCTCCGGCCACCTCCGGCTACCAGCCGCAGCGTCCCGCCAGTTCGCAATTGAGCGACGAAGTGGTCCGAGCTCGCGCCACTCGCAAACAGTTGGAACAATTTCATGGTGTGCAAAGCCCGGATGCGATCAAGGTTGCTTGGCCGCATCTTGCCAGCCAAGATCGGTTTATTCGCTGGGCCGCACGTATCGCAATCGAACACCAACCGTTTGAGAGTTGGTTGGCCAAGGCACTGTCCGAACCATCGCCTGAGATCCAAGTCGAAGCGATCCTGGGAGCTGCTCGGGTGGGCGGGATTTGCCCGTCACTGCGCGATGACAAATCACCACCGGTGGACCTGGGGCTGCGAGATAAGTTGCTTCAAGCGATGGAAAAAATCGATTGGCTGAAACTTCCTGCCGATCGGCAACTCACCTATGTCCGCACCTTAGAAATCATACTGAATCGGTTCGGACGGCCGGACGAGCCCACGCTCAAGCGATGGATTGCTAAATTGGATCCCGCTTTCCCTAGCAAATCCTTTGATCTCAATTGGCTCCTATGCGAAACCTTGGTCTACCTGCAATCGCCGACCGCTGCGGAAAAAACGATCGCCTTGATCGCAAGGTCTCCTAGCCAAGAGGAACAAATCGAATACGCTCGCTCGCTGAGAGCACTGACGACAGGATGGACCACAGCGACCAGAACGGCTTATTTGGAATGGTTCTTGAAAGCTTCCAATTTCCGAGGGGGCGCTAGCTTTGACAAGTTCATTGAGTTCATACGGAACGACGCCCTCACTACATTTTCTGAGGTAGAAAAGAAAGAGCTTCAATCGTTAATCGCCCAGAAGCCGATCCGAAAATCGGCAATCGAAAATGTGGGAGCGATTTTCGCTGGTCGCAAAGAAAACAATTACACCATGGACGAATTGGTCGCGATCGCAAACCAAGGATTGGTTTCCAATGCATCTTTGAGCGAAGGCATTCGCAAGCGGGATCTTGAGAATGGACGAAAGATGTTCGGTGCAGCCGCTTGTTTCACTTGCCACCGCTTTGGAAACGAGGGAGGCATGACCGGTCCAGATTTAACCAGTGCCGGTCGCCGTTACTCCATCAAGGACTTGATCGAACAAATCGTTACACCTAGCAAAGAAATCAACGAACAGTTTGTGCCTATTGAAGTGGTGACCGAGGAGGAAGAGCGAATTCGGGGCGTGGTCGTCAATTTAAACGGAGACACCATCACCCTCAATACGGACGCTGCCGATCCCAACGAAAGGAAAACGATCGATCGCAAAACGGTGGTCAGTATCGGAACCTCCAAGGTCTCGCCCATGCCTCTGAATCTGCTGGCTCCGATGACCAAGGACGAGATCGTGGACTTGCTCGCCTACGTCCTCAACGGTGGCACGCAGTAGTTCTCCGCATGTTGCGTTCAGAGTTGTGCAGCGGATCACTTCCCGGTGATCCGTTTGCATAACTGGGTGTGACGGTCGTGGGCTGCTTCGCTGGGCTTATTTTGCTGGGCTTATTTTGTTGGGCTTATTTTGCGGGTTTGACGACCAGCTCGCCATTCATCACCATCCAATGTCCTGGGAATGTGCAGAGGAACGGGTAACGCCCGGGCTCTTTGGGGACTTGGAAATAGATTGCCCCCTCTCCTTTGGGCTCGACCACATCGGTATAGCAAATCACGTCCTGGCTTTCCGGGACGTAATGCCTGAGAAAGGCATCTGGGTCGTTGACCAAGCGGTTGGTTAGGTCCCCGATCTTTTCAAGCGTGCCAGGACGGATCAAGGCCCAATTGTGAGGGACGACGTCCGGATTGCCGAACGTCAGCTTGATGTTTTCGCCGGCTGTTGCCTGCAGTGTTTTGGTCGAGAACTGTAGATTGTCACGGGATTCGATACGCACCATTCGGGCATCGGGAATCTTGTTCCGCCAGGGGTTGGGTATGCTTTTCTTTAGCCACTCTAAATCTCGCTCCATGGGATGGGTAAGCATCGTTTTTCCTGGTCTGGCGGTGTAATTGGGAATATCCAAACGATCCGAATCGATTGCGTTGACGGTCGCGTAGATTTCGTGAGCCTCCTCATTGGCATCCACCTGCATTCGCAGATGGAGTTGGCTGCAGAGCTGGAGATCGGGAATCTCCAGAAACAAAGTCTTGCCTTCGTCCAAAACGTGTGCGGCTGCAATGGTTAGGCAATCGTGCCCTATCATGGGCGAATGCAGAACGGAGTATTCTTTGGAGCCGTATCCCGGTGAATAGCGATAGTTCCAACATTGCGCAAAATGCGAAGCCGCAACGCGGGCAACATCCGTTGAAATGGGCTTGCGAAATTGCACCGAAACGCCATTCCCATGAAGGTGAAAACCGGTCGGCAGTTGAATGTCGTCGCCTGTGTAGCGAAGCCGTTGAAAACAGCCGGCGTCGGTGGTATACGATCCCCAGCCCACCATGCCGGACAAGTAGAGTTGCCCATCGCGAGGGTTGAGATGAGCGCGATGAACACCGGATCGGTACTCGCCGGGCAACGGAACGACGGCGCCTTGCCATCGCTGGCCGACTTGATCTCGCAAAATCATCATGGCGGTCCCAGCGCCGTAAGAGGTGTGCACAAGCTGCCCATTGAGCGGCCCCATGCGTTGGTCATCCACCCAAACTTGACCGCCGCTCGAGTTATCAATTCCCCTCGGCAAATACACCAGCGGTAGCTCGACCTTCTGACCTTCCTTTGGTCCTCGGTGGCCGAAAAAAGGAGGAGGCGACGTTTCGAACGCGATGGAATCTCCCGAGGATTGCGGTTTGGGAGGAACAAGTGCAATCATCGACGTTGGGCTCCAATCGCCTTCGGAATTGGGGACGGTAAGCGTGCCGTCGGGCAGGATGCCCAGGCCATCGGGATTGCGGAATCCCGTTGCCACGACTTGGACCGTTTTGCCGTCCTTGGAGATCTGTAAAATCCCCTGATTGCCCGACGCAATGTAGAAATTCCCCAATCGATCCCGCTGCATCCCACAGATGTAATCGTGACCGCCAGGCGAGGTTTCATAAGCGTCCGAAAAGCACTCATACCAATCGGTTTCCAAATCGCCGTTCAAGTCATGCAGGCGGGTGATTTGATTCCGCCCCAGGACATAAATCCGATCTTCATCGACCCAAACACCGAGCGGTTGATGCATTCCGCTTGCGATCCGACGCCAACGCGCTTTCGCAGTCGGTTTCGTTGCGGGTTTCGATGCGGGTTTCGGCGTTGGTTTGTTGGAATTCACCGGTTCGGGTTTCGCCATGGAATCCAATGCAATGCCCTCTACTCGCCAAACGTCGCCGTGCATCGTCACCACGATTCCTGTTCCGTCTTTCAGAAACGCATGGTCACCGCAAGTGATAGGCACCCTCCACGGATTGTTGGCGGGCACTTCGATCGTATCGATGGCGAAGCCCTTTCCTTGCCCTAAAAGAATGTTCGTTTCCAGGGCGAAGGGCCATTGCTTGGGCCCACCGGAAAGCAATTGCCTCAGTGGATGCTTTAACTTCGGTGCAACTATTCGTTTAAACCGTCCATTGCTGATGGTCGGAACATCAATGTATTCCACTCCGTCGGCGAGATAGCAAAACAAAATCGTGTCTTGATGCACGTAGTAGCCGCGGTATTCGATCTTTGCGTTAGCAAGTTCCGGCAGGAATTGGCGCAGCGGTTTGGCTTCCTCGGGCAGAGCAGCTTCTTTGCCGGCAACACGCAGCCCGTCCATGAATCCGTGCCGAACGGATGAGAAACTAACAAAGCCTCCGGTCCACAATTTCTCGTACGACATGGTGGTCGGGTTGTAGCAAGCGGACCAAGATCGCCCTGGCCCAAACCGAAAGCAAACCGCACGTGGGATGGGCTTTTTATCGGTTTGCATAACACCGCATTGAACCAGTCCGGGCACGACCAAATTCCATTCGTTTCCTTGCCAGGAGGCTTCGTTCTGGTTTCCCCAATGTCCAAATTCGGTTCCATCCAAGCCTGGGAATGCCGACAGCCACTCGGGCCGTTTTGACTGCTTTGTAAAATAGGCGGCCTGTTTTGAATAAAAATCGTAAACGCGATTGCGATTGACGGGTTGCGTCCACGAGGGTCTCAGTTCGGGATGGAGAGGGTCGCGGACCCAAGGAAACGTGGCTGGTTCGTGAGTATTGGCCGTGCGAATCGCAGCTTCGATCGAGATCCTATCCAATTCGGGGTTCCGCCCGAGCTCGATCAAAAACAGAAGCAAATCCGCTTGATCTGCGGCAGAAAGAGAATCGATCAAACCCATCGGCATCAGCGACAATCCGTTGGTTTGGCTTTCGATCTCATCGCGTGGCAACGAAGTTACTTTTTGAGTGGCGGGATCACGCAACGCCAGTTCGCTTTCAGACGAATCGGATTCGGAAACGTAGCCGGTCAGCAACGCGCCCTCCTTGGTGACGATCTTGATCGGCTGGTACTCCTTGGCGACTTTGCGGTTGGGCCAAAGCAAGCTCTCCGCCAGTTCTGCGGGGGACCGTTCCTTGCAGATGCGAGTCAATTCAGGACCTATTAAGCCACCTGTCTGGCCGATTCGGTGACATGAAAAGCAGGCCGATTTCGCTTGTGTGTACACGCGCAGCCCCCTCGAGAAATCTCCTTCGGCGCGCGCCCTTGCAACCAATGCGTCGACTTGCTCCATCGAGTACTCCTTCTCGTCCAGCATGGCAGCCACGAGCATCGGCGTTTGCAAAGTTATTGCAGCCAGTAAGACAAACAAACTCACCGAAGCGGGGATCGAGTTCCAAAACGCTAGCCAACGGGGCTTCATCCGGATGCCCAATAAACATTGATCTTGTGCTTGCATTCTGCGAGATTCTAAAGTGGGGACCTACCAGGGGCGAAAAAAGAAACATCCATGCACGATTCTATCCGGTAACGCGCTCATGTTGTTCGACCAACGATTGCATAAACAACGATTCGTCTTTTTTGTTGTGTGCCTGTGTACGCCTTGGGTTGTGTTCGGTGGACCTGCCAACGCCCAGGAACCTCGCGGGGCACAGGAGAATTCGAAATCTTCGTTACCCGATTTGAGCCAATTGTTTGAAACCGAACTCGAGCCGATTCCGCCCGACGAACGTCCCGCGACCCGCAATCTTGTGCTGCCTGAAAGCTTGGCGGACGTGCCGGTTCCGGTGTCTGCGGACGAACGTCAGGAGCTCTCGAGTTGGGTGCGTTGGCTGGTTCTTCGAAACCTGCCCCCGAACTTCGAGGACAATCGAAAGTGGGGCCGGCAAAAGGACGTGTTCAACGGAATTCAATGGCGACGCGAAGGCTGGAAGATAGAGACCAAGCGAAAGACGAAAACCGCCAAACACGGAACTTGGTCGCGATACTTCATCGAGTTTGTGGATCCGGCTGAAAAGCTACAAGTCAACATTCAAAAGATAGAGTACCCCAATGCGGGTCCGATTCGCGTGGAAACTCAAGTGATCGCTCCGTTGAAACTATTTGGTCGGATGAGCGAATGGTGTCGCGATGTCCAACTCATCAGTTTGTCCGCCAACGCGGATGCAACGATCGAACTGAATGTGTCCTGCGAAATTCAGGTTTTCGTGAATCCATTGAAAATCCCGCCGGACGTCGAGTTTCGTCCCGTGGTGACCGACGCGCGGGTGGCCCTGCATGATTTCCGCGTGCACAGCATCAGTCAAATACATGGGCCGATGGCGGAGTTGTTGGGCAAAGGGATCCGAGAGGTTCTAGACGGACGGTTGGAAGACTACCGCGAAAAATTGGTCGTAAAAATGAACTCCGAAATCGCCAAACAAAAGGGCAAGTTAAAACTCTCGTTGAGCGACTGGATGAAAACCTCCGTGCAAAAAAAAGTTCCTTGAACGTTTGCAAACTTTGCGGAGAGCGATCGCTGGAGTTCCTATTCGATCCCGTCCCTTTCATGTCAACCCTCTAAACGCGCGTCCTAACACACTATGCAAGTCCCTTTGCTTGGATGTATAGCAGATGACTACACGGGAGCAAGCGATGTCTCCGGCAGTCTAGCAGAAGCGGGGATGTCCGTCGTTTTGTACTTCGGGACGCCCCAATCCACCGACGCGACACATAATGCAGATGCTGTTGTTATCGCGCTCAGAACGCGGTCGTCGCCGGTCGCGTTCGCCGTCGAGCAATCGCTGAGCGCGATCCGGTCGCTTCGAACGATGGGGACAACCCGTTTTTACTTTAAGATAAGTTCGACCTTTGATTCCAACGAAAAGGGAAACATTGGACCGGTCGCAGAGGCGCTCTTGGACACGCTCAACTCGCAGCAAACCGTTGTGTGTCCGGCGAATCCGACCTACGATCGGACCGTCTATCGAGGGCATCTCTTTGTCGGCGACAGGCTGCTTTCCGAGTCGGGCATGGAACACCATCCGTTGACTCCCATGCGAGACGCGGATCTAGTACGAGTCCTGTCCAAACAAACGAACTTGGGCATTGGGATCGCAACGCATGAAGTGGTGGACAGCGGATGGAATTCACTGGAAAGGAGATTGCATTTCTTAGGGCAGGCGAACAAGCGGTTGGTGATTGTCGATGCACTGAACGGCGAGCATATTCAGACCATTGCATCGGTTTGTGCGAAGATGGAATTGGCCATCGGCAGTTCTGGACTTGCGCTTGCTCTGCCCGACGCCTATCGAGCCCTCGGGCTTCTTTCGCCAGAAATGACTACTGCTCAATGGAATGGGTCGGCTGCTCGGACGGCGATCCTGGCGGGAAGCTGTTCGCATGCAACGCAGGAACAGGTTGCATTCATGAAGGCGCGATACCCGACGTATGAGTTGGATGTCCGAGAGTGCCATAAGCAGCCACGGGAGATCGTCGATCGCGCGATGGACTGGGCTTGCAGGCAGCCCGACGCATTGCCTCTCCTGTTTTATTCGACCGCCGATGCGTTTAAGGTGTCTGACGTCCAATCGGCATTGGGCCGAACCGCTGCCGCGAGCACCGTTGAGAATTTCTTTGGCGAACTTGCATTTCAACTCGCGGCAAAATTGCATGTCGGTAATTTCATTGTCGCGGGCGGGGAAACTGCGGGGGCCGTCGTTTCGCGGTTAGGGATACGCGCTTTGCGTATCGGACCTAGGATTGCACCAGGCGTGCCGTGGGCGGAGTCTGTCGATGCACGCCGATTCCGTTTGGCGCTCAAGGCTGGCAATTTCGGCGATTCCGACTTTTTTCAAAAAGCACTGGCGCTGCTGGCGTAACGACGCGTTGGGGCATCGCTTTCTTTGGACAACCGTCCGGCGAAATCGAGTACAATCCGCGGGGCTCCTTTGGTGTCCATAGTCGGCTTGACGTCGCGGCGATCCTCTTTGCGAAAGTAATCTCTGAAATGAACTGTACTGGGAATACGACCATTCTGTTGCGAGCAATTGCAATCCTGCTACTGTCGATCTCGTCCGCCCATGCTCAGTGGAAGCCGGCAGAAGCAAGGCTGATGACGCAGTGGGGGAAATCGATCAAGCCGGATTCGGTTTGGTCCGAGTATCCACGTCCGCAGTTTGAGCGCGCGAACTGGACCAACTTGAATGGCCTTTGGTCTTATGCAATTGCGGCCAAAGAAATGGACAAGCCGAGCGAATGGATGGGCTCGATCTTGGTCCCCTTTTGCCCGGAGTCGCCCCTTTCGGGCGTGGGCCGATTGATTCAGCCCAACGAAGCGCTATGGTATCGCCGTTCACTGCCGAAACCTTCGCCAGGTCTGCGAAGCCTGTTGACGTTTGAAGCGGTCGACTACGACACGACGGTTTGGGTCAATGGGACAAAGGTAGGCTCGCATCGAGGTGGGCATACTCCGTTTTCTTTCGATATCACCGAGTCTCTTCGGGGGGACAAAGACAATGAGTTGCTCGTACGGGTGGACGACGCGACCGAGGGGTATCAATTGCATGGAAAACAGAAATTAAAGAACCAAGGGATTTGGTACACCCGCGTCACCGGAATCTGGCAAACGGTATGGCTTGAACAAGTGCCCGCGGTCCACCTAGCGGACTTGGACTACGTCTGCGACATCGCCAAGGGTACCGTTACGATCACTCCCAAGATCGCGGGTCCAACGGGTACCTTGCCGTCGTCTGCAGACGCAAAGATCCGCATCAAAGCCACCTTTCGTGGACAACCTGCTGGGAGCGCCGAGGGGACAGGGCCATTGACTCTCGCGTTGAGCAATCCAAAACTTTGGAGTCCTGCCGAACCGAATCTTTACGATCTCTCGGTAGAGTTGCTCGACTCCAATGGAACGGCCATAGATCAGGTCAAAGCCTACACGGCTCTGCGAACGTTTGGGAAATCAAAGGATGCCAATGGGCACTTGCAACTGACACTCAACGGCGAACCGATCTTTCATTGGGGCCCTCTCGATCAAGGATGGTGGCCAGATGGATTGCTAACTCCTCCATCGGATGCCGCCATGGCTTCGGACATCGTGTTCTTAAAAGCGTGCGGGTTCAACATGATTCGCAAACACATCAAGGTGGAACCGCGACGCTACTACCACCATTGCGATCGGTTGGGCATGATCATGTGGCAAGACCAGGTCAGCAGTGGCTATGGACGCAACAACCAAGAAAAGTCGAGCAGCCCGAACTGGACGCGGCTCGATCCGAATCCTAGCGATGCGGTTTGGCCCGACGAAGCCCACCAGCAATGGCTTGTCGAATACAAACGGATGGTCGACCATTTGCGCGATGTGCCTTGTATCGGCGTATGGGTTCCTTTCAATGAAGCCTGGGGTCAACATGCCACCATGGACGTGGGGAAGATGGCCGTTGACTACGACCGCACTCGGCTGGTGAACATTGCCAGCGGCGGAAATTTCTGGCCTGTCGGTGACTTCGTCGACGAACACCATTACCCGCATCCCTCCTTCCCTTTCGCATTAGGAAAATCGGGCCGTTTCGACGGGTTCATCAAAGTGGAAGGTGAGTTTGGAGGACACGGTTGGCCAGTCGAAGGCCATTTGTGGAAAGTGGATGCGAAGAACTGGGGATACGGAGGTTTGCCTAAGTCGAAAGAGGAATGGCAAGGACGCTATCAAACGTCGATTGCGATTATGGCTGCACTGCGGGCAGAAGGGGTCGCAGCGGGAGTCTACACGCAAACGACGGACGTCGAGGAAGAAATCAATGGATTGCTCACCTACGACCGTATCCAAAAGATCGATACGGCTTGGTTGCGTCAACAGTCCGATCTGCTGATGGCTGCCCCCACGTCTCTGGCCAACCCACGCGATCTGATGCCGACAGCAGAAGCGCAGCCCCAGAGTTGGCTCTACACCACCATGGCACCGAATGAAAAGTGGATGCAGCCGCAATTTGATGGCCGGGATTGGCGAGAAGGGAAAGCGGGTTTTGGTGCGGGAAATCCCGCCCCACCCAACTCGCGAATCCATACCGAGTGGTCGACTCCCGAGATTTGGATACGAAAGTCGTTCGAAGTAAAGGATGCTGCGATCGCAAAACTTTATTTAAGACTGCATCACGACGAAGACTGTGTCGTGTACATCAACGGCAATGAAGTCGCTCGACTCACCGGGTATGCAACCAGTTATTTTAACTTGGCCGTCGCCAGCAAAGGCCTGCTCAACGTTGGAAGCAACACGATTGCCATCCACTGCCGTCAAACCGGCGGCGGGCAATACATTGACGCAGGACTATTTGTGGCAGACTGAGCGACATGGTGGTTGCTTTGATCGCGACCGGAGGCATGAGCAAAGGGCTGGCAGGCCCTTGCTCACGCGTCAGACTGGGACAGGCTCCCTTACTCTTCGGGCACTTCCGCAATCAATCGTTGCATCGCCATGATTTTGTGTCCGACGAATAGGACATTATGGATATCGATTTGCTCCCGGGTAGCGCCTGAGGTCCTGACCTGCAAATCTCCCGACCCTAGGCCGAGCAACCAATGGCGAAAGAAGTCGTCTTGGTGTTTTTCGAGTGTCATGCCTTGGGTGTTGTAACTCTTGGACCCCGAACCGAGCAGGGAGTCGCGAGTCAGTTGGCCTGGGTCGATCTCCCAGTAGCTAAAGCGATCCAAAACAAAGACGACGATGCACCACATCACACACATCACCGTCGAGATCCAAACATAAGCGCCTACATTGAGGTAAATCTTGTGGCTTAGGAACCATCCGAAGAACGATTCCCACGCATCAAAGTACAGTAGCAGCACAAAGGCCAATACCAACCCCATAATGACGATGCCTGAAGCGAGTCCACGCACCGAATAGTTCGTGACGAGGATAACCAAAAAGAGCACGACAAAGAAAATCAGGCCGAGGTTGCTGCTCGAATGCACCAGAGTGCTACCGACCCCAAGCTCATGTTCTTTTCCTTGGTAGGCGGTGAGAGCGGCCATGATGTAACCGACAACCCAAACCGGCCACCAGTAGAGCAGAGCCGAATGGCTATAGATGCGAATCTTCTGTGGCCCACGCGGTCTGCCAGGGCCGGACTGGCTGGTAGGACTGGTTGTCGAAGGCAGGGAAGAGCTACTCATAAATTACTTTCTCGTCGGGATGGAGTAACCAAATTTCAATGGAAGGTCCTGATGACACACGGGACCCCATTGTAACAGCACTTTGAGGATCGTTCGGTGGGGACAGAAAAGGGGTGGTTTTCGTATGAATTGGCGTTTATACCAACGGTAGGCTTGGTAGACTTGAATCGGAAGGGACTGCAAGAGGCTCTTAAAACCAAGTTTCGCTGAGAGAGGCGAGATCTTGGAAATTGCATGCAATTTCATTTCGAGGTAGAACCCGTTATTGCAGAGGAAATCTTCGTTGGTGGAGCCAATTCGCACCTTGTCATTGCGAGGTGCCAAGCAGCACAATTTAAAAGGGTTCGATCTCGATTTGGTCCTTGGGCAACTCACTGTCATCTGTGGCGTGAGCGGTAGCGGCAAGACCTCGCTGGCGTTGAATACGCTATACGCAGAAGGGCAACGGAGGTACATCGAAAGCTTTTCTGCCTATACGCGTCAATTCTTGGCACGCATCGAAAAACCTTCGTTTGACTCATTGACGAATCTGCCTCCGTCCATTGCGAGCACACGCGAACTTCGGACCCGAAACAACCGAAGCACAGTGGGCACGGTCAGCGAAATCCTGGAGTATCTCCGAGTTTCTTTTTCCAATCGGAGCGAACTGCGGTGCTACCAGTGCAATCGTCCCGTTGCACCGCACAGCCCTCGCACCGTCTGCGATTCGCTCGCTCGCTTGGAGCAAAGTCGCGCTCTGGTGTGCTTCGAAATCCAGTGGCAGACCAAAAGCGAATTGTCCGAAATCCTATTCGATCTACAGACGTCCGGCTTTATTCGTTTGATGGCAAACGGGCAGTTCATCCACTTGGCAGAAGACGATCGCACAAAAACAGCAAGCGATTTTGGCGACGCCTCGCATGCGTACGTGGTGGTCGATCGACTAAATGTGGGAGTGGGTCAAGACAGCAGTCGTTTGATGCAGTCGATGGAAACGGCGTTTGAACATGCGGATGAAGGCGATGGTCGCGGCGTCATGGTATTGGTCCAAACATTGGACGTCAAAAGTCGAATCGAGGAGAGGACGGCTTCGCACGATAGCCACTTGGACCAAATCGAGATCGAGGGCCAACAGTATGAAGTCCACCGGTTTTCGAGTTTGCTCCGATGCCAATATTGCAAGATCGATTATCCCGCGAGCGAACCGCGACTTTTCAATTTCAATAGCCCTATTGGCGCTTGCGCCACGTGTGAGGGTTTCGGTGAAGTCGTAGCGATCGACATGAAGAAAGTGGTGCCTGACGATTCCTTGAGTTTGAATGCAGGTGCGATCGCGGTCTGGCGTACGCCGGCTTATAGCCATGAATTGGACGAACTGCGGCGCATCGCAGACGCGTTCCGAGTCCCCATGGATGTACCGGTATCAAAATTGACAGCCAAGCAATGGCGCGTGATCACCGAAGGTGTACCCGAGCGAAAGTTTGGGGGCCTCAATGGCTTTTTCGCTTGGTTAGAACGCAAGAAATACAAGATGCATGTCCGGGTTTTCTTGGCGAGGTGGAGAACGTATTCGCTTTGCCCAAGTTGCAAAGGAATGCGACTCAACCCCGGAGCCTTGGCCTACAAACTTTTCGACCGATCCTTCGCGGAGTTATGCGACCTTTCCATCGACATACTGAGCTCACTGATCAACGAGCGGATGAATGCAACATCGGATACCGAGGCGATGGCGTGGAAATTGGACCGAGCCACCCACGCATCAACATCCAACGATCCTCCCCGCTTTATGCTTGCCGGCGAAGCGAGGGCGAGCTACGCGGCCTCGGAACCCGAACGGCAGTTGTCCGCCCGATTGGAGTATCTGCGGTCCGTGGGATTGGGATATCTTTGCCTCGCCCGGCCCACGCATACCTTGAGCAGCGGCGAAGCGCAACGCGTCATGATGACAACGCTCTTGGGCTCTAGCTTGGTGGACATGCTGTATGTTTTCGACGAGCCGACCGTCGGTTTGCATCCCCAAGACACCGAGCGGATTGCTCATGCGATTCTAGGGCTTCGCGATCGAGGCAATACCGTCGTTTTGGTGGAGCATGAACCCCATTTGATGCTGATCGCAGATCGCATCTTGGAAATAGGTCCCAATGCGGGCGAGCACGGTGGCGAAATTGTGTTCGACGGAACGCCTCACGAATTGGTTCAGAGCAATAGCGTGACCGGGGATTTCCTAAGCGGCCGCCGCAACTCGCAGCGAACGCCCAGAACCGTTGGAAAAGTCGATCATGTTAGACATGCTGGACTTGCTGGACATGCTGGACTTACTGAACAGAACTGGATCGGACTGCAGGGAGCAACAGGTCGCAATCTTCGGGTGGAACAACTTCGCATCCCTTTGAATTGTTTGACCGTCGTCATCGGTCCCAGCGGTTCGGGCAAGAGCTCATTGATTTTGGATACGCTTTGCCCAGCGTTGGAAGGCTTTTTCGATGAGCCCTCTGGGGAGGGATTGCCCTTGGAAAGTCTATACGGTGTCGAGCGAATCGCGGGTTGTTTGGCGATCGATCAAAGTCCTATCCCGCGATCGTTGCGAAGCAGTCCGGTAACGTATTCGAAAGCCCTCGATGACATTCGCCAAGCGTATGCAGAAACTCCGGAAGCGAAGGCCCGGCATTTCGAAATCGGCCACTTCAGTTTCAATAGTGAGTTGGGTCGCTGCCCGACCTGCGAGGGCCTCGGGTTCATCACAGTGGAAATGCAGTTCATGGCCGACGTCCAGTTGCTGTGCACCGATTGCGATGGCAAGCGTTTTCGGGCGGAGGTCTTGGAAGTGCGCTGGCGAGACAGGAACATCGCGGAGGTTTTAACGATGTCCGTTGAGAGAGCCCATGCGTTTTTTCGAGGCAATGCAAAAGTACAGGAAAAGTTGCGGCCTCTGATGAAAATCGGGTTGGGCTATCTTCCCTTAGGGCAGAGTTTATCGAGTTTGTCTGCTGGAGAATCGATGCGACTTAAATTGGCCAGCCAGCTCGATTTCAAAAAACGTGAGGTCGATAGCCACCCGTCCAAGGGAAAGTTGATTGTCCTGGACGAACCGACCACCGGATTGCACTTCAGCGATGTAGAAAAACTGTTGCAGTGCATCGATTCAATTATCGATGCAGGAAACAGTGTATTGGTGATCGAGCACAATCAGCAGATGATTTGCGCGGCGGATCACTTGATTGAGTTAGGACCGGGGGCCGGACCAGACGGAGGTTCCATCATCGCAGAAGGGACCGTTGATCAGGTGCTGAGAAATCCCGCGTCGGTCACCGGTCGTTTTCTCAGTGGGCCCAAATTCGCAACCGAAACATTCTGATCTGGCTCGCAATCGGCGATCACGGCCCTGTGTCGAATGGACTGCTGGTGGGTTCAGAGGAGCTATCACCGAACGGATTCCCTTCGGTGTCGGATTCGGCAGGTTTCTTCTTTTCATCGTCTGGGTTGGTTGTCGCCGGGGGAGCGACCGCTTCGCTCTTTGCGAAGTCGACCGAGAACGTCGGGACAGTAGCGTCCGCCTCTCGCAAGCACGACACTTGGCCTTGATTGGTGACGAAAAACAAGCGATCCGAAATGGAATTTGGGATAACGCTTGGCACGACCGTGTTGGTGCGAATCGCTTCGAGCCCGGTTGCCAGGTCGATGGCGACCAGAGTATTCCGCGAGTCCTTCACGTAGATGTTCTTCTGGCCGACAGCGATCAAATTTTTGATGTTCGAAGGCTGATGCCCCCAAACGTCAGACCCATCGGCAATGCGAAGTGCGAAGAGAAATCCTTCATCGCTAACTAAAAATGCGAGCTCTCGGTTAACGATTGGCGATTGGGAGATCTGCACGGCCAACCTTGATTTCCAAAGGAGCGATCCTTCGCGGGCCTTGGAACAATGCATCACGGTCCCGTTTCTGGTGGTCGCGATAAAACCGTCTTGCGTTGTCACAGCGGCGCTTGCCATCGTTTCGTCGACGCTCACAGAGGCCCATAGTCGAGGAATACTGTCTGCCTTTTTGTTGCTGTTCTCCGCCGCAGTTTTTTCCATACGAGCCAAGACCAGTTTGTTTCCAGTTGGCCAAGCGAGGAATTGAAGGTCAGCAGAGAGGGTGGTTCCCAAACGGTTTTCGATACCGCTACGAATGATTGCCGGGGCGATGACCTGGCTTTTGATGTCGTACGAAACCAGTCGGCCATCGACCGACGGGACAACTGCTTTTCCGAGCACGACCGCCGGGGCAGAGGTTGGTGTATAAGCGAGTTTTCTTGTCATGACGGAATTGCCTGTTGTCAATTCATAGACGAACAGGTCATTCCCATTGGTTACCGCAACGTACTCGTCGGAGACGCCTGGCCCAAACATAGGCAAGGTCGACCGGCCCACTTCCGTCCTCCAAAGAACAGCACCGGTTTCGGCGTCCATGGTTTCGAGGATGCCGTTGGACGTCAGCGAGACAGCATAGACAAGCCGTTGGCTATAGGGCTCCAACTCGACGGTCCGCCCCAGCGTTTTGTAGGTGGCGACCAGTTTGTTTGCTCGCGCCATGGCTCCCTCGAGTCCGATGGTCGGGGTTTTCTCGATCCTTCCGCCGCTAGAAACCGTCGCCTCGATGGCTTTTAGATCGATCTCGCTTCCTTGGATGCGTTCGATGATTTGATTGCCGCTGCGAATCGAAACGTACTCGCGCTTTTCAAATGTGTGCGGCCAAACCACAAAGCTTTTTGGACCGTTGGCCAAGGGAGCGCCGCCGATATTGGCTTGCCAATGGGTTACCAGCCCGACCGATGCGATGCCTCCATAATCCGCCCCAGAATCCGCCTCCAACCGAGAATGCGAAACCAGCATTTGGGAAGCGAGAACAACGCTCGTCAATAAAACGAAGCGAAGGAGACGAACTAGGTTTAAGGATTTCATGAAATGCGCTCGTTGATAACAAGAAGTGTCCAGGATCGAATAGTAATTCAAGACGGAGGAACTTGCGAGCAAGAAATCGGTTTTCGACCCTCTCGAACGGGCCAATGGAACATTCGTTAAATCAGGCACAATCGGACACGTTCTACAAGCGAGTGACAACGGCTAGGAAAAGTTCCGCGATTGCGCAAATGTTTAGGGGATTTTGCCAAGAGCTTCAGGAGAATGTTTGACGGCTGTGCTGTTGGGATTTAGGATGCTAGGAGCGGTGTGGGGCAAACTGCAGCACTCTGGACCCCGTCCGCCCCATCACGCTTCCAATCGTTACGTCTCTTCTGTGTTTTGAGGTATTTATGGCTCGCGATCGCAACGTCTATGTTTGGCAAGCCTACGTCACCGTAATGTCGATTGTCAGCTTCGCCTGTCTCGGAGCGCTCGCATTTGTACTGTTTTCATCCGGAACAAACGAAAAGGCGGTCCTTGCTGCCGTCGAAAAAGAACAAAAAGCTCAGACTTCATTGCGAGAAGAAAACAATCGCAAGCAGATTTTGCAAGCCATGCTCGGCGTTGGGAAACCCCAGACGCAAGCGGAGTTCGAATCCATGGTCAGCCAAGTTGCCAACGATGAGGAACTCAAAACCGCGATCAAAAAGTACAACGACAACATGGCGCTGATGGGAACCAATGCGTCAGACAGAAACTACACCAATCTGGTGGACATTCTTGTGCAAGAGCTTCGAGCAAGGAACATGCAAATGGCTTCCGCCGGCCAACGCGAATTGGTGCTGAAGGACGAGTTTGATTCCAAGCTGGCACAGGAAACCAAAACACGAGAATTGGCGAAGCTTTTCGCTGACGAAATGTCCAACAAGCGAGAAAAGGAATTGGTTGAATACACGGAAAAGATCAAAGCCCAAGAGGATCGAATCACCAAGATCGAGCAAGACAAAATGAACTCGATCAAACAATTGACCAAGAAAAACGCGGACATCGCAGCGACCTACGAGCAAGCCAAAGAAAAGATCGGGAAAATGGAAGTTCAGCTCGCTGCCCTCTCGAGCAAATTGAATGACATCCAAGGCCAAGATTTCCAATATGTTCAAGGAAAAGTGGTAAATATCCACAGCGGAGCCGAAGGAGACTTGGTGTACATCAGCCTCGGAAAAGCTCACAACCTCAAGCCCGGCGTCAAATTCGGGGTCATTGGATCCGACGTAAGCCGAGTCGCCGATGCAAAGCCGAAAGCGACGATCGAAGTCATGCGAGTTATTGAGCAAAATCTTTCGATCTGCAAAGTCGTTTCCAGCAAAGCTTCCATTATTCTCACTGGCGACTCTATCTATTCGCCTGCATGGCAGCCGAACAAGAAAGTGGAATTCGCCCTAGTTGGCAAAATGGACCTCAATGGCGACGGATCGGATGACCGAAACGCCGTGAAAGCGTTGATCGAACAAAGCGGCGGGCTTGTTACCGCCGACTTGACTCCCGACGGAAACCTAAGTGGCCAACTGAGC
>JANODW010000309.1:0-4169 GCA_031412875.1 Pirellula sp.
TTTGGTGATGATCTGAATGCGTCGGTCCGTATCTGGAGTGGTTTGCATCGCTTCGGTCGAGTTCTTGATTACATTCACCAACACTTGCTGCAATCGAATCGTGTCGGCTTCGACGATCGGCTGGGCGGAATCAAAATCTAAATCGACCTGCACTCTGGCATTGCTCAAAACATTCCTCAAAATCTTGAGGGTCTCCTGGACACAGGAGTTGAAATTCACTTTCTCAACGTTGAAACGGTCCATTGCAACAAACTTGCGAAGCCGTCCGACGATCGCCCCCGCTCGGATTGCTTCGTCTTGGATAAAGAGAAGTGTATTGGACAGTTCGCTATTTTCTTGGTTTTCTGCCATTGTGAAAAGCAGACCTCCGGCGAAATTGCTAATGCTCCCCAAAGGCTGGTTGATCTCATGCGCGAGCGTAGCAGCCATTTGCCCGATGGCCGCGGTCCTCTGCACGTGCGACAATTGCTCATGCTGTTCCGAGACGATTTTGTCGCTATTTTTCTTTTCCGCCAAGGCCCAACTGCGGAGCAACACGCCCGTTGCAAGCGACTCGATACTGTGTAGGAAGTCACGTTTCTCTAAACTGAAATTGCGAACCGCTTGAAACTCTGCTTCGATGTTCCCAATGACTTGTCCGTTTCGCCGCAACGGGATCCGAAAGCCTTGGATGCAGTCCAAAATCCTTAGTTGGTCTGTATCTGTATGCGGAAAAGGATTTACTGCAGGTGCGCCGATCTGCGAAATCACTTCGAATTGCTTGGTCGCGTCATCCCACAATACAACCCGCCCACTGTAAAGAGAAAGCCCCTGGTCGATCTTCCTTAATGCTTCCCCTAGAAACGCTTTCTGGTCGGCCAGCTCGACGGCCGAACGCGCGAGCTCTGCGTTGAGCAAAAGCAGTCTCGCTCGCTGCTGCAAACTCATTTCCTTGGCCAAAGTATCAGACATATCATGATAGGACAGAACCGAGCCGCTCAATTCCCCTTGGCTATCACGAAGTGCTGACGCAACCAAACGAACGGGCACAGAAGCAGACCGGTTCGCTCTTCCCCAGATTTTGCAGTCCACTTGCCAGTTTCCTCCGTCCGCAATCTCAGACAACAGGAAGCTGTACTCGGAGGGAGCCATCAGGATAAAATCGCTGATCGAGTACCCCAATGCGGCGGCGGAACTGATACCGGTGAGATGGGCGCTAAATCGATTCCAATAAATCACTTTGCCGGAGACATCCGTAGCGATGATTCCGTGATCCACCGCATCCAAGAGCCGCAACTGAAATGCGATTTCGTCGTTTGCAGCGTCGAGCGTGAGTCGCAAAAAGGCCGAGGCCGCACGATGGCAGTCGTCGATCAACTGATTGGCATCCGACCCTTTTTCGACATAAGCAAAAACGCCGAGATTGATGCCCTGCTTGGCGGACTCAAAGGACGCATCGACGGAATGCAAAATGACCCGCGTTTTCTCGCCCGATAGTAAAATAGATCGCGCGACCTCGAGCCCTGACTCACCACCGAGATTTAAGTCGATCACAGCTATCGCATATTGCTTCTCAGCTAACTTCCTGCTTGCCTGATCGACATTGTGGCAGCAATCGACTTCAAACGAAGCAAGCCGCAGTCTCTTTTCGATCAAGGCAGCTTGTGCGGAGTCGTCCTCCACCACCAGAACGCATATTTCTCTGGGGTGTTTTTTAATTCGTGACATGCCTCCTATTATTAAACGGCAGACATTCGAAGGCAAGTATCAATAAACTGCTCGAGCGAATCGAACAGCAAGTGGATGTCTTTGCCTTGGCGAATGTCCCCTTCGAGGGATGCGGCCAAGGGCGTTATTTCGTGAAATCCATAACTCCCGCAAGCGCCCTTGAGCTGATGGATCAACGTGCACAATTGCTTGGTATCGTTGCGCTCTATCGATTGCCTGATCGAATCGATGCGATCAGGAACGTTGGATACAAACTCCTCGACGAGCTCGCGGTAATCCGGATCCGAAACAAGAGCAGAGCGTATTGGGTTGGTCATAATGATGGTTCCTTGGACTCACATCAAAGGGTGTGTGGAAAGGGAATGCAATGGGTATCGAGTGAAATGCTCATAAAACACTTTCTGCTTTCGAATGGACGCCATAGCCAAGGCTAAACGGATTTCAGAATATGTTTCTACTATGTGACTTCGACATGCGCGAAGTCCGAAGATAGCTAGTAAGGGTTTTATTTAGTCAAAACACCTCTGAATGAATGCTAGTTCCTACAAATGAATCGGAATCCAATCCGAATCCAATTCCGGGCGAATCCAATCTGAGAAAACTTACTGTTCCAGAGGGCAATCCTGCCTTGCAGGTGCCGTTGGTAGAAAGATACACTAAACCTTTTGGCGGGATTCTTCTCTTACTTGGAAACGAAACCAGCATGATCGATGCATCTACTGTCTACATCGTAGACGACGACGATGGAATGAGAGAGTCTATTTCGTTTGTCCTGCGTAAAGCAGACATCGTGTCCGAAGCGTTTTCGACGGGACAAAAACTGATCGACTCGTTAGACGGTCAAACGCCGGGTTGCCTTGTCGTCGATTTTCAGATGCCTGAAATGACTGGCTTGAAAATGATGTCGGAGATTCGTGAGCGATGTGGTCAAGTACCATTCGTGCTCATCACCGGACACGGTTCGGTTCCAATCGCCGTCGAAGCCATGAAATTGGGCGCGATCACCGTGATTGAAAAACCCTTTCACCATCAAGTGTTCTTGGATTCCGTCCGCGACATGATAGACATTTCCAAACGGCGGAGGGAATCGCTCCTAAAGCAAAGCGAGATGGTGCAAAAGCTGAAACTGCTAACCGCGAGGGAGAACGAAATCGCCAAGTTGGTGGTCGATGGTGTCTTGACCAAACAAATTGCCAAGAGACTGGGAATCAGCGTCAAAACCGTCGAAGTTCATCGCAGCCATATCACAAAAAAGCTAGGCGTAGAGTCGATCGCTCAACTCGTCAAACTTATCGTTGACGCTCGCGGGAACGAACAGGACAGTCACTAACGGCGAAATGGCTAGACGCGAGTCAAACTCTTGGGGGTCGATTTCGCCACGAGAGCGCCTTGCGTGTTGGCTTCGTTCTTTCGATCCATCCATTCTCGCAGTGCCGCCCACCAGCTCTCAATGTTGTTAAAGCACCGATCCACCGCATCTCCTATGTCTTTCAAGTCCTTGATTGGCTTGAAGACACATTCTTGAGCGCCCAGGCCGGTCGCTTTAAGGATCGTTCCCATGGAAACCAAACCCGTCAGCATGACGACGTGAATCCCTGCATCCCGCTGCTTGATCTCACGCAACAAAGTCAATCCATCAATTCCGGGCATGTCGATATCCAAAATCACGATCCGGGCGGCGCATTCGGCCAGTTCGTCCAACGCATTTCTCGGATCAATGACTGAAACTACCTCATAGCCCCTCTTCTTCAAGGTGCTGCTGACCAGGTTCAACATGTCTTGATCGTCATCCACGTGCAGAACTGTTCTCTTTGTTTTCATCTCAAAACCTGTGGTCTAAACCGTATGGAGTTGTGGACGGATTAAGCAGTCCGTGGTGTGTGGTTTGCAATCCGCTATCGGATCGCAAGTCCGAATAAGGACTCGTAAGACTTTTGCATTCTTTCCGAAGCGACGACACCCGTTTGGAGGATGGTTTAGGGACTTTGCACATTTTGCCTCGCAATTGCTCAAAAAAACCCTCGATCCGGCGCAAGCCAAATGGCACCCACGTTAGCGGAACGGCGCAAGCCGACCGGTCAGGACCTGCAAAGAAAAGAATCGCGGTGAACTCAGCCGCCACACTGGAGGGCTCGCGCCTTGCCGCTAACAAAAGAACGCGAATCGGGCGGCGCGCGCCGCTACAAAAAATTCCTACCTGCGACGCATCGGGCTCCCCTCTATCAAGTCCGAATGGTACGCCTATGCTGTTTTCAACCGATGCGCATCTCCTGTCACGTATGCGTAATATTCTCAGTATTCTGGAAAATCTCAGTTAGTGTGATTATCTATTGCACTGAATTGCATTTGTCCGATCAAACCGACTCATAGGATTCGCCCTCCGGTAGACTTGCTGTCCCCATATCGAAAACATTCGATCAGCATCCAGCTTTGTTCTTACAACACTCGACGCCACTCGACGG
>JANODW010000310.1:0-2647 GCA_031412875.1 Pirellula sp.
AACCCTCTACCCTACCATTGCCAATGGGTTTCCCATTGTCAATTAAGTCGCCTGTGCTACAAAATGAGTGGGAAGTTTGCCAAGCTCCCCCGTAAAGCACAGATCCTTTTCTATTTTATTGATTTTCATGAGCAACATTGAGAACTGCGTTATCATCGGAAGCGGACCGGCGGGTTGGTCTGCAGCAATCTATGCGGCCCGAGCCAACCTTAACCCCCTCCTGTTTGAAGGGGCGATGACCGAAGACAATCGGGTCAATGGCCGTTACCCCATGGGCCAGCTCGCGCAAACCACCGAAGTTGAAAACTACGCAGGATTCCCGTCTGGCAAGCTCAAAGAGTTTTTGGATTCAGCCATCGGATCCGATCGCAAATACATGCTGCCGCCGATTGAGGAACATCCCCACGCGGTGACGGGTCCGGAACTGATGGAGTTGATGCGTCAGCAGGCGGTCAACTTTGGGACCCGAATCATTACCGACGACGTGGTCAGCGTAGATTTCTCAGGCAAGCCGCTGAAACTAAATACCAGCGAAAACGGATCTTTCGAAACCCATACGGTGATCTTGGCAACCGGTGCGAGCGCCAATTACCTCGGCCTTCCCAGCGAGGAAAAGTTCAAGAACAAAGGAGTGAGTGCCTGCGCGGTCTGCGACGGGGCATTGCCTCGATTCCGAAACAAACCGCTCGTGGTCGTCGGCGGCGGCGATTCGGCTGTCGAGGAAGCTACTTACCTGAGCAAGTATGCCTCGAAGGTTTACCTGATCCTGCGTCGAGGTGAAATGCGTGCTTCCAAAATCATGCAGGACCGAGCCTTTTCGAATCCAAAGATCGAACTCGTCAAGTTTTCGGTGGTGGACGAAGTGCTCGGCGATGCAGACGATTTGCGAGTCGGTGTCACCGGGGTGCGAACCAAGCATGTCGAAACCGGTGAATTGCAAACCCTCGAGGCTGCAGGCATGTTCCTTGCTATCGGCCACACACCCAATACCAAGTTTCTGGGCGGTCAAGTAGAAAATCACGCCAACGGCTATGTTCGTTGGACCCAGCCGTATCGGACCTTCACGAGTGTCGACGGGGTTTTTGCGGCCGGCGATGTCGCAGACGACTACTACCGGCAAGCGATCACGTCCGCTGGGAGCGGATGCATGGCCGCTTTGGACGCAGAACGGTATCTCGCGAGCGCCGGAGTACACTAAAGAGTGGCCGCGAAAGATCAACCGATCGTTGTTCGCGGTGCGCGCGAACACAATCTCAAAAGCGTCGATCTCACTCTCCCTCGCAATCAACTTATCTGCTTTACCGGCGTCTCGGGGAGTGGCAAAAGTTCTCTCGCCTTCGACACGCTGTATGCCGAGGGCCAACGCCGGTACCTCGAAAGTCTCTCGACCTACGCTCGCCAGTTTGTAGGCCAACTTCCCAAACCCGACGTCGACTTCCTATCCGGTCTCAGCCCATCGATTTCGATCAGCCAAAAGTCGACCGGCAACAACCCTCGCTCGACAGTGGGCACCGTCACCGAGCTTCATGATTTCTTGCGAGTCCTATTCGCTCGCGTTGGGACAGGGTTTTGCCCCGAGTGCAACTCCGAGATTTCCTCGCAAACGCGCGATCAAATGGTATCCAAGATCGCATCGATGGATTCTCGTACCCCCTACCTTTTCTTAGCACCGATTATCCGAGGTCAAAAGGGGGAACACCGCGACCTCTTCGACGATCTGCGCCGTCAAGGATTCAACCGAGCTCGCGTCGATGGCCAGATTTATTTACTCAGCGAGCCCCCCGACCTCGAACGCCAAATCAAGCACAGCATCGAGCTGGTGATCGATCGGATCGACATCGCACAGTCCTCGCGGCAACGCATCGCCGAAGCGGTCGACAATGCCATGAAGTTTGGCGAAGGAACCATGCTGTTGTCCCCCGTTAGTCCTGTGGTCGCTCTTCCTGCAGAGGATGGGTCGCTTGGCAACGTCAAGAAAAAAGCGAGTCGGAAGAAAAAGGCTGCTCTGGAAACCGAGCCAGAGCCCGTTCCCGCACCTTCGTCTCCCATGGCTTTGAACAAAAAGATGGACACGAGCGATGTTTCGCAGGACATCGTTTTCTCCTCCACGTATGCCTGCGCCAAATGCGGCCTGTCGTACCCACCTCCGACACCTCAGCTCCTCAGTTTCAATTCGCCTCAGGGAGCTTGCAAGGCTTGCGATGGACTGGGCGAAACCTTTACGTTCACCGAAGAACGGCTCGTTACCGATGCGGACAAGTCCATCCGAAATGGTGCGATCGAATTGATCGGGAAGCTGACGGAGATGACCCGTTGGTTGCGCCGCTCGCTAACCCAGTTCGCAAATTACGTCGAGCACGTCAAAATGCTAGATCGCAATTATTTGCTGAGCACTCCTTGGAAAAAACTGAAGCAGGGAGAGAGGGACTGGCTGCTGTTCGGATTCCAGGGACTCAAAATTCAGCCCAAGGGTCGAGCGCTTCATGGCCAAGCTTTTTCGGGGATTGTACCGGATTTGCTGGCGACGCACCGCGCGACCAAGAACCCCATGGTGACCAGGCAATACGAAAAGTACATGCAGACCAGCGCTTGCAGCGAGTGCAACGGCACGCGACTCAATCCGCAAGCTAGGTCCGTCCGCCTAAAG
>JANODW010000311.1:0-3347 GCA_031412875.1 Pirellula sp.
TTGCTAGGCGGCTGTTTCACGGTCTTCTTAATCATAGTGATCGGCACCGGGGCGATTGGGTATATGGGGTATAGCTTCTACATGGGGCAAATCAATAAATTCACTTCTGCGGAACCGGCTGACATTCCCATCGTCGAGAAATCGAAAGAAGAGGCAGAGGCTGTTCAAAAGCGGCTCGAGGCATTCAAGGCAGCATTGGACCGCAACGAATCCCCCGCGCCCCTGGTTCTGACCTCGGATGAAATCAACGCGATGATCAGTACCAACAAAGACTTCCAAGGCAGGTTATTCGTGACCATCGAGGATGGCGAGATATCCGCGCAAGCCAGCATTCCCGCCGATATGATCCCAGGTGGTAAGGGACGCTACTTCAACGGACGAGTATCTTTGAAAGCTTCGCTCGAAAACGGAGTGTTGATCGTGAACCTCGACGACGCGGAAGTCAACGGAGAACCCCTTCCTCGGCAATTCCTGGATTCGATCCGCAACGAGAACTTAGCCAAAGATGCCTACAAAGACTCCAAGTCGGCAGAATTCCTTCGCAAATTTGAACGGCTAACCATCGAGAAAGACAAAATCGTTCTCACTCCTGCGGCCCTGAAGCCAAAGTCCTCGACAGAATTATCGACTCCCCCTGAAACCACGGATTTGCCTGCTAAGGATTCTGTAGATTCGCCATCGTCTCCACCCGCTGACACGACCAACCCGGGGACGGATCGTAATCAGTTCCAATGAGATGATGTGAGTTGCAATAAAATGGTGTGGCTCAAGATCGCAAGGCAAACAACATGAATCCCATAAATAGGAACCTGATGGAAGCTCTTCGGCACGATTTTTCGGAGTGTGCTTCCTATGCAGAAAAGCAAGCGACGATCGAGCGCTACTGCGACGTGCTGCCTCTCGACTGCGTGGAGCAGATTTCAGATGGCGATTTGTTGCTCGCAATCAGCGAGGGCAAGCAGCATTTATTGCAAGCGGCGTCCCCAGCGATCCAGGAGGGAGTATTGCGCACGCTTTCGGTAATGGACGGAGCGCGCATGAAGCCTTTGCCGGTCGAAAATGTGAACCAGTCGATCCAGCGTTCCAAGCTGCATCGGTTGGTAATGTTGCACCAGCCAACCGAATCCAACCACGATACCCAAGCAGGTGTTGCAACGGATTCAGCGACAGGGGGACCGCATGCCAACACTCCCCCCGAATACCAATCGCGGATCAGCGTTCAGCAGCGGGACCAAATCCTCGACTCCGGAGCATTTTCACAACTTGTCGATGCGGCTCAACGCAGTGGCATTGTGCCGGGGATTGGGATTATTATCCAAGTCCGCGACTGCGAATTTAGGCTTGGAAAGTACCATCAGGCGTTGCAATTGATTGAGTCGCTTCTGTCGAGCTTTGTCGGCGCTGCCACCCAGCGCGCCCAGCGATTAAAACGCGAAGAGCAGGACATTGCAAGCGGGCGAGTCAAGATGTCGCCGAAAGACTTGCAAGCAAAACGTGCCCGCGACAATAAAGCAACCGAATGTGTTGAAAGGGCTAGAATGAAATTCACTCGAGTGCTCGAAGGCATACGAGGAATCATTCAATTGGAAAACGAAAAAGAGCAAAAGGTTTAGATTGCTGCTAGGATACGCAGCCCTAAGCTTTTGCAATCGGTCTCACCCAACATCCAATGCCGCTCGTCGACGTCGCGCTACCCATCCCAAACACGGAAATTCCTCCTCAAATTCGAGACTTCATCTCGGAGGCGAATATTCGCGTTACGGAATTCATGAAGCTCCGTCCCAAGCCATTGACCGGTTTTTTTCCAAGTTGCTTTGAAACGGTCTATCGCGCTCTCAATGAAATCGCGATCGGAAGGCTAGCACCAGGAAATACCTTCTGCGAATGGGGAAGTGGATTCGGAGTGATCGCTTCGATGGCCGCCATGTTGGGCTTTGATTCGTATGGGATCGAGATCGATTCGGAACTATGCGATGTGTCTCGCGAATTAGCGAAGAAACACGGCGCAACGGTTAAGTTTGTCTCAGGGAGCTTTGTCCCCGACGGCTCGGACAAGCTGATCGACCGAGCCTATGCCCATCATGACGGCGACATGATGATGGACCCGCACTCGGATTGCACCTATGAAGAAATCGGGTTGGAGGTGAGCGATTTCGATCTCGTTTTTGCTTATCCATGGCCCAAGGATGCACAATTGACAGGATCGCTCTTTAATAAATTCGCATCGAGTGAAGCGTTGCTTCTTACGTACAACGGCCTGGAATCCATTCGCCTTCAGCGCAAACGCCCCTAAATCTCGCAGCTAAGTCAAGCGACTAATGCCGGCGACCAGTTTCACCTGTCTTACTCAACTTTCCACTTGATTGTGTATTATACAATGATTGTACATTTAGCTGGTCGTGCAATCCTGTCGATTTGGAAACAGTAGAGTAAGGAGGGGCGGTTTTGGCCGCGCCCTCCTCCTCGTCAAACCGTACTTGCAGATTTCCCGCATACGGCTTTCGCTAGAAACATTCTGCCTGAGAGCTTAGTCAGGGAAGTTGCTAAGTCATTCACGGACGTCGTAGACCAAGGTCATGGATGTGAGCATAGAATGACTTACCTACCGGGGGTCGGTAGGCTCGCTGACTTCGCCGTCGAAGAGGCGTTGCGACCTTTTTCCACGGTGTAAGCGTGGATAGTGCGAAACGCAACTGCCATCGCCTGGCTGACTCAAGACACTCCGGGCTACAGTACCGATCGAGGTGATGAGAAGGCCGAAAAGATCGTTCGCACCGCTCTTCCAAACACAAACGCGGCCGAATTCGCAAGGATTGGCCTTGAGAAAGATCGTTTTGGGAAGCAAGCTTGAGTTGGGCCAATGAGAGTTGCGAACTCTCCTAGGTCAAGTCTCATTGCGGAGCTAGTTACTCTGCAATGAGGCGATTTTGAAAACAGCCTCCATCCGGCAGGAAGCAAACCGGAATACCATTCTAATTCGCCGCCAAACCGGAAACCGCCAACCGCCAGCCACTCCAGCCAAACCGGAAACCTAGCTCAATTCGAAATCGGAAGCGACATCTTTGCGTGAGAATGGGTTTAATGTCTTATCCCATACCAAAGCCGAAATCGCCCAAGTGATCGTCAAAGCTCGCTTCAAGATTCTTGCAACCATGAACGGACGGAACGACCAGTCGCATTGTTTCACGCAAAGACGCAAAGGCACAAAGGAAAGCAAAACACGCCTGTTCTTTGCGTCTTGGCATCTTTGCGTGAAAATGGGTTTAATGTGTTATCCCATTCCAAAGCCGAAATCGCCCAAGTGATTGTCGATGCTCGCTTCAAGATTCTTCTAATCGCGAACGGAC
>JANODW010000312.1:0-3491 GCA_031412875.1 Pirellula sp.
GCAGTCGTACATCAGACGAGCGATGGAACCGAATATTCGTTGGAGGGGGGATCCAGCGGGGCGACGAGTGCGGCCCTGGGAAGTTCCCAAAGCATTCCGATGGCGATCGAAAATGAGTCGGGGCCACCGATCTCGATCGAAAGCAGCTTGGCCAAACTTTTAGGAAATCCAGCATCGCTACCGGATAACGGAGCCAGCGAGTTGCAGGGAAAAGGGCTTTCTGGAGAGGGAGGGCTGGGCTCAGGAACAGGAAAGGGAGCCGGCAAGGGGGCGGGAACGGGAAAGACAAAGACGACTTTTTTTGGCGTCGAGGGCTCCGGGCGATCGTTCGTTTACGTTATCGATCGTTCGGATTCGATGAACAACTACGGATCCGCGCCGCTTCGGTACGCGAAGCAGGAAGTGATAAAAAGCCTTCAGTCGCTCACGGAATTCAATCAGTTTCAAGTGGTTTTCTACAACGATTCATTGGCCCCGATGTCGGGAGGATTGCTTTTTGCGGAGGACAGGAACAAGCGAAGGGCTACTGATTTCGTCAGAAATATGCCGGGTGACGGAAGCACGTCGCATCTGCCCGCGCTTAAGCAAGGGTTGGCGATGCGTCCCGAAGTGTTGTTTTTCTTGACCGACGCAGAAGATCCAAGCCTTTCGTGGGAGCAACTGCTAGATGTACAAAGACGAACAGAGCTAACCGGAACGACCATCCATTCGATACAATTCAACGTCGGGCCAGCGTCGAACGACGGAAGTTGGATTCGCGAACTGGCGGAGATGAATCGCGGTACCTACAAGTATGTCGACGTCACAACCATCCAGAAGCTTCCGAGCCAGTAGATATGCAAAATGTTTTTGAGCTGACGCACCCCTTGGCGGTCCACCATCTTTCGATTTTACGTGACATTCGAACGAATCCGGCTCAGTTTAGGACTCAAATCCATTTGTTGGCCATGCTGTTGGCAGTTCGTGCGACGGACGATTTGGGGCTTCAGTCCTGTGAAGTTCAAACGCCATTGACTGCGATGTCGGGCGGTCGGATGGCTCAGCGAATCGGGATCGTACCGATTTTGCGGGCTGGGCTTGGGCTGGTTGAGCCTGTGTTGCAATTGATCCCAGACGCTGCAGTCTGGCATTTGGGTATGTACCGCGACGAAGCGACCGCGCAGCCGGTCGAGTACTACTGCAAGCTTCCGAATGGAAATGCGGTCGACGTAGGGTTAGTTCTCGACCCGATGCTAGCCACGGGCGGTTCGATCCGCGCCGCGGTCTTAGCGCTGAAGCGATGGGGGGTGCCCGATATTCGCGTGCTCAGTGTCTTGGCCGCCAAAGAAGGTGTGGAGCAGTTTCATCGGGATTTTCCTGAAGTGAAAGTTTATGTCGCAGGGATCGACCCCGAATTGAATGCTCACAAGTACATCGTGCCCGGACTCGGCGACGCCGGCGACCGCATGTTCAATACCTTGAGGGACTAGTGCCCAACGGCACTCACGTTGGACGAGATTGTCTTAGGCGGCAATAGCGGCAAGTCGCGATCCCTCCGGTCTAAGGGCTGAGATCGCGGTGGTTCTTTACGGGTCCTCACCGGACGGCTTGCGCCGTTCCGCTACGGTCGGTCATGCCAATTTATCTATCGACGCACGGGAATCGTCGACTGTCTTCTCTTTCAGCGCTGCAGATCCTAAACAAATTTGTTACAGTACTGCATAGCATCCTCATTTTGAGGAAACTCACTGATTGGTATTTGAACAGGAACAAAAAGCTATGCGTTGGGAAGGCCGGGAACAGTCGACAAATGTTGAGGATCGACGCGGAATGGCGATGGCGGCTGGTGGTGTCGTGGCCGGTGGGGGCATCGGTACCGTCGTGCTCATGTTGATTATGATGATCCTCGGCGCAAACCCTCAACAACTGATGGAACAAGTGGGTCAACAGCAGGAGTCGTCGCCGCCCCGGTCCAGGATCAGCGCAGATAACGACTCGGATGGCCCATTGGTGGAGTTTGTCTCTGTCGTTATGAAAGACACTGAAGACGTTTGGGGAAAACTATTCAAGGAACAACTCGGACGCCGCTACGACGAACCCAAATTAGTTCTGTTCAAAGGAGAAGTGCGTTCGGCGTGTGGGCAAGCAACAGCAGCGGTGGGTCCATTTTATTGTCCAGGCGACAGCAACGTTTACCTCGACTTTGATTTCTTTCGTGAGCTGAAGAATCGGTTTAAAGCGCCCGGTGACTTTGCGATGGCTTACGTCATTGCCCATGAAGTCGGTCACCATGTCCAGAACCAGTTAGGACTTTCGTCCAAAATTCAGGCGATGCAAAATCGCGCTGGCGAAGTCGAGAGCAATCAGTTGAGCGTGCGGCTCGAATTGCAAGCAGATTTTCTTGCTGGGGTATGGGCCAAGCATGCGCAAGAGTCCAAGCGCATCTTGGAGTCTGGCGACATTGGGGAAGCGATGACCGCCGCCAACCAGATCGGAGATGACACACTGACCAAGGGGCGCGTTCGCAAAGAAAAGTTCACCCACGGAACCTCTCAACAAAGAGTGAAATGGTATTCCGCAGGGTTGGCATCGGGCGACCTCAACGGAATGATGAAGTTATTTGAAGTTCCATTTGAGGACCTATAACAGGCCGCATAGCGGTTAGAAAGGTTCGATCGAATGGCAGTTAGAATTCCGGTCGTGATCAGCCAGCATGAGCGCCGCTCAGGATCGGTTGCAGACTACGAAGAGCAATTGATTACGAGCATCGTGATGGAGAGTGGATTGGACGCAACGCTGATCGCGGATTTGAAGTCCATCGAACTCGACACGACGGATCATCTCTGTGTAGAAGGACTGAAAGGGGATTTTGCGTTAGCCACTTGGGAGTCCGCGGACTATGTCTGTACGCACCTGCATCGGCTAGGCATACCGTCGGTCGAAATTGTACCCATCGATGGGGGCGTACGCACTGTGAGTGGCAATCAGGGCGTCACCACAAAAAAGATATTTTTTATCCCGCTGGCTACGAACGTTTCTATCGATCGAACAATCCAAGCGCTCAAAGGAGTGCTGCTTGCTCGCTCAACGCCCGTTTTCTCTATCGGCGCTCCCATCCATCGCGTTCCATCCAAAGGTAATCATCCGCCGAACGGTTCGCGAGTCTCTCCTATCGGGGACAGTCCCGCTGGTCCAAACTTGCACGCGATCGATTCTGCAAACCCGTCTAATAAACCCGTCGCACCGAGCCAACCCGTCGCACCGAGCCAAGCGTTGCGACCGATCGACGCTACTCGTACGCCATCGAGTTCCGATGAAGAGTTCCCAAACATTGATCAGTTAATGGACGAGCTTGACCAGTTTCAGCTCTAGTACCTGCAAACGCATTGCTGCGGCGAGGATGCCGCTGGGCTTATGATGGTTTGCATCCCCGGACAATCTCAAATGTACACACTTTAGGAAACCGACCGTGAACGCAATGCAACGACAGGTGCATCCCTTTTGGATGACAG
>JANODW010000313.1:0-3229 GCA_031412875.1 Pirellula sp.
GGACTTCGAATAACTGCGGTGTGACAGCCAGCGTTGCAATCGCCAGCACAATCATATAGCCAAACGCAACTTGTCGGCTCTGTTCTATGGCAATCCGTGCAATGAAAACGACCGCCACGGTATAGAGTCCCAAAATCCATTTGAGCCGTTCGGTATGCGATCCTTGATAGGCAACCGTGATCAAGAAGTAGACCAACGAACCGATCATTCCAATGATGAAAACAGGAGCGATCGCGGCCAATAGAAAATCCAAGCTCTCGGGCTTCTCTTTCTTTTTATCGCTCATCAGTACCCTCTATCCCTATGCCTATTCCACCCTCGACGTCACGATTCGCAATAGTTCTTTTTCACGCTCTGCAAGCAGCCTTCCCTCCCACGGTAGAAGCCATCGATACAACGCGATCGAGGCAAACACCCATGCGATCGATAATAGGAATGCTATTGGGATTGCGGAAATACGTGGCATCCACAACTCGATTCCCCATTCGATGCCTAGCGGAAGCAATGCCAAAAGTGTTATCGCTGGCATGAGCATGCTCAGGAGGACGCTGCAGAGCACTGGAACCAGATCGAATTGTTTGGGCTGGATGCTTCCCGCCGCTAGTGGAAAAGGGGTCAAAATCGACATCATATTGGTCAATAAACAGTATAGAGGCAAAATAGATGCCGACAACAGAATGGAGGCGGCCAGTTTATCGATGGCCATGCCAAAATACACGCCAACCGCCACCGCGAGCAAAATGGTTTGCAACAGCAGGAAGGGAATGGTGGCTAGATTTCGGCCTAACAAAATCCGCTCACGTCGAAGGGGCGACAGGACGAACGCCCTGAAACCGGAACGGTCAAAAGCGAAACAATTCCCGAGCATTCCCGAAGTGATAAACAGGCTGGCTGCCGTAAACCCAACGATGATCGCCGACTTGAGCTCATCGATGTCCGGTAAGCGCCAGGTCTGCAACAAACCAAACAGAACGAACGGAACCATGAGCGGCAGCAGCACGTAGAGCTTAACTTCGGGCGCTCGCGTCATGGATTGCAGCGTCATTGTGATGACCGCCGAAGTTTCCTCGGACAAATAAGGAACGCGCCACTCGATCAATTGCACGTTGCGAGCTTTGGCGTCGCGAGCGTGAGAATGGGCCGCAGGGATGTTCTTTTTAAGAACACTCGCACGGGAATCTGTTTCCCCTTTGTAGTATCGCAGCGTTTGTTGGTAGTTTCTACGGAGCGACACAAACCCCACCAGGAGGAGGGCGCCTGTGATCCAGAGGACGTGAGGGGATCCCTCCATGATCGACTCCACGCCGCCCGCCAACCAAAGGGGCGGGAACCACAGGTTCATCAGCCGAATGCGGGCTAGCCAAGCTTCTCGGTTTGCTTCTCGCTCTGCGCTTTTCAACTCGCTTCGCCTTCGGACCTCGTCTGCGATGGCAACTTGCTCGCGCGTCGTCGAATCGATCGCTTGGTCGGATGGGAGGGAGTTGAGAGGTTCTGAGTCAGCGTTTTCCGTGGGCAGGTTTTGGGGCGAGACAACGACGGGAGGTGCCAGGTCCGGCACCACCTGGGTGCGCTTTGCTTGGTTGGTTGTAAATCGAGTCGCCAGAAATGCAGGGACTTGAGAAACAAATACAATCGCCAGGGGAACAAAGATCATGATCATTTGGCGACGTCTGGGATTGGACATCAAAGCGGCAAGCCAACCTTGCAGATGGTACGTCAATGCTGTAATTGCGATGAGAAAAGCGACAAAGGGAATCGAGATCCAAACCGCTCGCGGTCCCACGGAAAAACACGACCCGAACAGGAACCCCGAGCCGAAGGCACAAAGCGACAGGAACGTAATGTTCATCAGCGAACTGATGTAGTTGATGAAGAACGCTTGAGGGAACGAAACGGGCAAATGCAGGATCCGATCAAACGTGATTGCGTCGCTGCGTTGAAGGTCCGTCGCCATGCTGGCTGCCCACAAGACGCAAAACGTAGCGGTGAAGCCATCCCAAAAAAGAAAGTAGAATTCCTGGGGGATCAAACGGGGCGCGAACGCGCCAAGCGCCATGCCTGTGATCAATAATCCGGCGCACGAGAGAGCCAAAGACAACAACAGCACCGCTGCGAGTACCTTGCCCAGTGCGGAGCCATTTTGCAATTGGTTGAAGCGCAATCGCCAACGCAACCAAACGAAGGTCCGCAGGTTGCTGAACGTGCTTGGAAAGCCAGACTTGGTTGGATTGAATGGTTGCACGGTGACCCGATCAGCTTTGTTCAAGCCACTCCAACTTCGCGGTTGGATTCTTGTCGCTGCCGGTGGCTTGCAGGAAGCTCTGTTCGAGCGAACCGTTAACGTGTATCTCTGCCATCGAGCACTGCTGAATCAATTGGCCATTTTGAATGATGCCAACATGCGTGCAGAGACGTTCCACGATCTCGAGAACGTGCGACGTGAGAAAGACCGTGGATCCTTTGGCGACAAAATGCGAAAGCAGATCTCGAATAGTAAGCGATGCCACGGCGTCGACCCCTTCGAAGGGCTCGTCCAAGAAAAGCAACTTGGGGTTGGGCAGCAGGGCAGCCGCCAACGACAGTTTCTTTCGCATCCCGTGCGAGTACTCAAGAACCAGTTTCTTGGTCTCCTTTTCCAGCGATAGCAGTTGGAGCATTTCATCGCTGCGAGTTCGGATGGTATCCCGGTTCAAGCCATGAATGCGACCGATGAAAACCAAATACTCGAAAGCGGTCAAGTTATCGAATAGAGCCAGGTTTTCGGGGATCACTCCGATGTTCCGTTTCGCTTCGAGGGACTGCATAGGATCCAGCATGTTGCAGCCCAGCACCGAAACAGCCCCCGACGTGGGGCTGAGAAGCCCCGTGAGCATTTTGATCGTGGTTGATTTCCCGGCCCCGTTCGGGCCAAGAAAACCATAAAAAGTGCCTGCATCGACTTTTAAATCTAACGAATCGACGGCTGTTTGGTTTCCAAAGATACGTGTAAGTTTTTGGGTTTCTATAGCGGGTGCAGTCACAATCATCCTTAGGGACAGAGTCGCCGGAATCCTTACGGAATGGTCGGCTAGCCAAGTGTTATCAATGTAATCGAAAGTGCGTTCTCCCGCGATGAGAACTTGTCGAAAGCCAGAGGATCGAAGTCGCTTTAGGCTCTCGCAACTGTAACCAAAGTCGCCGAATAATGACAGAAAATATCACGCTAGAGCCAAGAATTATAAGGGGTAAA
>JANODW010000314.1:0-4031 GCA_031412875.1 Pirellula sp.
GGGTCGGAAAAAGAGAGATCCGAGAGACTTTTGGACCAGTTTGGCGATTTCTGGTCGAAATCGGGTTTTTGAAAGTCCGCCAGGTTATGAGGGAGAGAGAGTCGGAGAGAGCCGAATTCGCTGCTAGGGAAAAGCGGCAGAGCAACGAAAAGACTGGGGATAAACGAAGAAAGGCTGGTGTCATTACGGCACCAGCCTTTTCGTTTACTCGTGGGTAGGATTTTGTTCGCTACCACTCGTCCAAGTTGCGGGAGCCAGATTTGAACTGACGACCTCGAGGTTATGAGCCTCGCGAGCTACCGGGCTGCTCCATCCCGCGGCGAAATTCTACGCTTTCAAAGATTGCAGTCCAGCCCTAATGACCTTTTTTTCCTTTCGACCCTTTATCTTTCGCAATCCGCTCTCGCTCGCTAAAAATCATTGCCATCCTCCCTTGCCCTAGTCGTACTCTCGTTCAAGCAAACGATCCTCCATCGGGAACTATACCCGTGGGACTGCTACTTTACGGGATTGGCGTGCAAGGCGTATTTGTCGAGCATCGATTGCATCCGCTCTCGAAGCCTTCGCATGATCGGGTCCTCTTCTCCCCGCGGAGTTTTGTCTGTCGTTACCTCGATCGCTTCGTCCACCTCGATGATCACCTCCAATGGACCGTGGATCCCCGCCCGATCGGTGATGTCCTCTTCCAACCGTTCTACCGTTTCCAGGATGCGTGTATCCGTCGTCGGTGAAACAATGTAGTCAGGCGGATAGGATGCGATCTGCTGCGACAAATATATCCGCGACAATTGTGTCCATCGCCGCTCCCGCTCCCGTTCGTCTAACTCTCCCGTCGTCAACTCGGGCACAATTCGCATGCGCAACGCTTTGATTCGCGGAACGATCGTATCGACCCCCGTTTTACCTAACCACTCTTGCTCCAAGGGGCACAGCAAATGGTCTACCAACCGCTGCTGCCGCTCCTCCACACTGCCTTGCTGGGCCGCGCCTAGATACTCGATCTCCTTGAGGCTCAACATGGCCAACGTGATCCGATGGATGCGTTGTAGAGTCGTCGTTTCCTTGAGCAACGACCAAGTCAGTCGCTTCTCCAATGCATCCAACGTCGGATCCACCGCCTTCTCTAGATCGCCATGAAACAGGTACTTGATCGCAACCGGATGGATTACCACTTTGCCAGTGCCTCCGTCCTTGGCTCGCCGTTTTGCAGCCGTTCTTGCCATGAATGCAACTCCATCGAGCAACGGCTGAAGGCGATCGTTGGTTCGAAAAACCGTCCCTTCAGGAAAAACCACCAAAGGGCGTTTGGGATGGACTAAGATGTCCACCGCCGTATCGAGGGACTGCCTGTCCAGCCCCTCCCGGTAAACACTGAATGCCCCCATCGTGCTCAGCGCCCAACGCTGCCATCGGCTTTGTTCGAAAAGGTGCCAACTCGCCATCGCAAACATAGGCACTTGCGCTTCACTCGCCAAGAACGCCATGACTAGCGGGTCTGCGTAACGGCAATGATTGGGAGCAAGCAAAACACCATGCCCCAGCCGCATCGACTCTCGCAAATGGTCCACCCCGTGAAGTTGATGCGAAACCACTCCTTCAAACTTCTTGAGATACCACGGGACCAAACCCAGCTTGAGAATCACTTGGGGCAAAAAGTTCCCCCGGTGCGGTGGAACGAACTGGTACGGTTTTTCAATGATGATGTCTTGCATGGCTCGCTTTGCACAGTAACAGTGACCAGATAAGTGCCCTACTTCGTGGCATAACCTTGGGGATGCGAACGATGCCAGCGCCACGCCGTTTCGACAATTTCTTTGATGGCAATGTACTTGGGTTTCCAGCCGAGTGTCGATTGGGCTAAGCTGCTGTCGGCAATCAAACAAGCGGGATCGCCCGGACGTCGGTCGGAATACACGATGGGAATCGCGTGACCTGTCACTTCCCGACACGCTTCGATGACTTGCAAAACGCTGTGGCCGACTCCAGAGCCTAGGTTCATTTGCAGGACTGCGTTGGGTTGCAGTTTGAGCAATGCACTGATATGCGCTGTGGCTAGATCCTCCACGTGGATGTAGTCCCGGATGCAGGTCCCGTCCGGGGTCGGGTAGTCCTTGCCGAAGACCGAGATGTTTTCGCGCTGCCCGAGAGCCACTTGCAAGACGATGGGAATAAGATGGCTTTCTGGATCGTGGTCCTCTCCGATGGTCCCGTCCGCAGACGCGCCGGAGGCGTTGAAGTATCGCAGGGCTGCGACCCCAAATCCGTAGGCATGGGCATAGTCTGCCAGCGCTCTCTCAACCACCAGTTTGGTGAACCCGTAGGGATTAATAGGATTCTGAGGAGTATCCTCGGAGATCGGCATCTTTTCCGGTTGGCCATAAGTGGCTGTTGTACTCGAGAACACGAATCGCCAAACACCAGCGGCCCGCATCGCTTCGAGCAAATCAAAGGTGGCCGTCACATTGTTTTGGTAATACATGGCGGGATGCTGGACCGACTCCCCAACCAGCGCATAGGCCGCAAAGTGCATGACCGCTTCGATCTCTTTTTCCTGCATCACCCGTATGAGCAATGCGCGATCCGAGAGATTGCCCTCGATTAGGATCTCTTTTGGGACGCTTTCACGGTGCCCTCGGGAAAGATTGTCGTATACCCAAACCGAATGCCCGAGCGACCGCAATAGTTTCACCGTATGCGAGCCCACGTAGCCAGCTCCGCCGACAACCAATATTTTCATTCCATCGTTCCTTAAAAAGTCATTACAATCGAGAGCCTCTAGGCTCCCTTGAATCACACAATCGTATTTCGTTCCATCGATCTAGGCGAGCGGGTATTTGAACCATGGCCGTTAGTAAGCTCAAGAAACTCAAACAAACCGCGTCCGAGGCGCCCAAACCATTTGAAACGATGGCTGGGTGGATCGAGCGCTATACGGTCTACCTGCGGAGTGAGTGCCATCTGGCCGACAACACCGTGCAAGCTTACCGTCGCGATTTAGAGCATATGAAAGAATGGCTGGACGGTCGCTCCCCCACGGTGCTGGGAATCTCGGATTTGACCGAATTTGCCGCTTTTTTAAAGGGCAAAAAACTGGCAGCCACATCGATTTCCCGGCACATCGTCGCGATCCGAATGTTCTACAAGTTCCTCCAGTTGGAAAGCGCGATCGCAGACAATCCTGCGGAACTGCTAACCACTCCCAAAGTCTGGCAACGGGTTCCTCGCGTTTTGAGCATCGCGCAAGTCGACCGCTTTCTGGCCGCTCCCCAAAAATTCGACCAGCATTCCATGCGAGATCGCGCCATTTTGGAGCTAATGTATGCCACCGGCTGCCGAGTCTCCGAGATTAGCAACATGCTGGTTGCCAACGTGCATCTCAAGGACGGTTACTGCTTGGCGGAAGGCAAAGGGAGCAAACAACGAATGGTACCGCTGGGCGAGCGAGCGGTGGAAGCCATCGAGATCTATCTGGACCAATACCGTCCCTCGCTCGCCGCTCAGCGAGACTTGGCGGTATCGCCCTGGCTCATCCTTTCGAGGACCGGGCAACGACTAAGGCGCGAAGCGATCTGGGAGATGATCAAACGGTTTGCGATCCGGGCCGGTATTGACTCGGAGGTGAGCCCGCACACCCTTAGGCACTCGTTTGCAACGCACCTATTAGCAGGAGGCGCCGACTTGCGATTGATCCAAGAGATGCTGGGACACGCTAGCATTCAAACGACGCAGATTTATACGCACGTCGAAAATAGCAAACTGAAGAAGATCCATCAGAAGTTTCATCCTCGAGGTTGAACTGGGGTTGAATCGAGATGAATCGAGGCGTATCGAGCCAAAAGGATGGGACGATGGTCCCGACATACCAGCCGTAGTTTGGGACCATCGTCCCGAACGAATAAACGGACGGGACGAATGAACGGACGGGACGAATGAACGGACGGGACGAATGAACGGACGGGACGAATGAACGGACGGGACGAATGAACGGACGGGACAATAAACGGACGGGACAATGGTCCCATCCTACGGGC
>JANODW010000315.1:0-6858 GCA_031412875.1 Pirellula sp.
GTTTCCGTCGGACTCAATTTCCATGTAGCCTTCGGAACCATAAAAGGACACGAACGGTCCGGGGGCGTGTTGCGAGCAGGAAACTCCTTGGTAGGAGATTTGTTTGTCCCCTTCGAATTGCCATGAAACGTCATGCGTGTCGGGTGTTTCTTGATCATCCCGATAGCAGTACCGTCCGCCGTTGGAAACGGTTCGGATAGGAAAGCCAGCTTGCAGTCCCCATCGGCAAAGGTCCAGCCCGTGCACGCCGTTGTTGCCCAGTTCGCCGTTGCCCCAATGCCAGAACCAATGCCAGTTGTAATGCAGAATATTTTCGCGATAGGGACGGCGCGGAGCGGGCCCTTGCCACAGGTCATAGTCGAGCGATTCGGGAGGGGCGGCATCGGTCTTGACGCCGATGGAGCCTCGCAATCGATTGAAGAAAGCGCGGGCCAAATAGGCTTTTCCGATGACGCCGCCATGAAGTTTTGAGATGGCGCTTTGATAGCCGGGGCTGCTTCTCCGCTGGTTGCCGACTTGCACGCACCGATTGTTCTGCTGAGCGGCGCGGACCATCCACTCCCCTTCTTGAGGATTGTGACAAGCGGGCTTTTCGACATAGACGTGCTTGCCCGCTTTGCATCCGAGAATCGTCGCGGGTCCATGCCAATGGTTGGGCGCTGCGCAAACCAGTGCGTCGACTTCCTTGTCATCCAGAATGCGCCGGAAATCTTGAATCGCCTGCGGAGCACCACCTAGATTCGAAATGAATCGAGCGCCGTCGGCGGCCCGTTTGGAATCCGCATCGCACGCGTACTTGATCTCTACTCCAGGAATTTTTAGCAGGTTCGCAGCGAGATCCTTGCCGCGGTTGAGGCCCATCAAGCCGACGACAACCCGTTGGGGCTGGGCCGGCGCGGAAAGGGTCGAAGCGACCGTGGCCAAATGGGCGGCGGGAACTGCCAAGGTAGAGTGTGCTAGGAATTGTCGTCGTTTCATCGGGATGGAGTCTCTCGATCGAGGCGGGGGGAGGGAAGGCGAGCCGTTGGGTTGGATGGGCTTTGCCCAGAGGACTCTCAGTGTAATAAACTCGCAATCCTCGTGCGGTCCCCATTTTGATTTATTGGCAGCTACGATAAGTTAAGTCGAAAATCTTTGGATAGGTCTCCTCTGAGCGACAACCGTCGGCAATCACTTCTGATACCCAAAAATACACAACAATCGATGAACGAAAAACCTCAGCGGATCACGGTCAAGACACTGCAAGCCATGAAGCGCAAGGGTCAGCGTTTCGCCATGTTGACCGCTTACGACTACCCGACCGCCAAAATGCTTGACGAAGCGCAGGTCGAGTGCATTCTTGTTGGCGATTCGCTTGGGATGGTGGTTCAAGGAAAAACGACGACGATTCCCGTTAGCTTGGACGAGATGATCTATCACGGCGAGATGGTGGCCCGAGCCACCGAGCGAGCTATGGTGGTGGTGGATTTGCCATTTCCTGTTGGGCAATTGAGCATTGTTCACACCGTGGAGTCGGCCGCGACCATCATGAAACGAACGCAGTGCCAAGCTGTGAAGATGGAAGGTGGGCATCAGCAAGCGGCCGCGATTCGCGCATTGGTCGATGCAGGAATCCCGACCATAGCGCACATCGGCTTGAGGCCGCAGAGCGTTCATGCTTTAGGAGGGTATCGCGTGCAACGCGATGCGGACCAACTGATGATCGACGCGAAAGCGGCAGAACAATCCGGAGCCTTTGCGGTGTTGATCGAATGCGTTCCGCCCGATCTCGCCAAACTGGCAACCGAGCAACTGAGTATTCCGACGATCGGTATCGGGGCAGGACCTCACTGCGATGCGCAGGTGCTTGTCACCAACGACATGCTGGGCTGGAATAGTGGCTATGTCCCTAAATTTGTTCGCCGGTATGCAGACGTTCGGAGCATTTCTTCGCAAGCGGTATTGCAATACTGCCAAGACGTGAAGAAAGGAACGTTTCCAAGCGACGACGAGTCCTTTTAGGCGAGCGGCGGGATCATTTCTACCGTAGGATGGGACCATTGTCCCGTCCATTAGTGAGGGAGTCGAGCCGATCGGTCTATTGCAAAAACGACCGAAGAGTCTTGGCCGCGTGTTCGGGAGTCACCGTGTTGATAAAGCAATCGGAGCCCCATTCAAAGCCCGCGACTTTGCTGAGTCGGGGTATGATTCTCAGACGCCAATGCTGGGCATCCTCCCGATGGGCATTGAACGGGCTGGTTTGCAACACGAAGTTGTAAGCAGCTAGTGGCTTGGCTGCTTCCAAAGCACTTAGAGTTTTCTTTGCGATGATCGCAAGGTCCAGAAGTTCGGCTGCGGAGATCTCTTCGTACCGACTGCGATGGGTTCTCGGGATGATAGTGAAGCTGTAGGGGAACCTGGATGCAAACGGGCAGAGCGCCACAAAGTGTTCCGATCCATACAGGATTCTCTCTTGCCTTTCCTCTTCTTCGTTCATGAGTTGGCAAATGTAGCAGCAGCCATAGTGCTGATGATGGAGAGCCATCCGTTGGTTGACCTTCTCGATATCGCGGGGGACAAAATCGAGGCTGATCAATTGGCTATGCGAATGAAAGAGCGAGGCGCCTGCATCCGCTCCGTAGTTTTTGAAGACGACCGCATATTTCAAATCTCGCTGAGCGCGCCAATGCGTCAACCGGCGCCGATAGGCCTCGAAGATCAGAGCGATGTGCTCTTCTGGGAGAGACGCAATGCTATCGACATGGATCGGGGACTCGATGATGACTTCATGTGCACCGCGCGGAACATTGCGCTGAAAAAGATGCTGGGCAGAAGCGGTTTGCAATTGCCGCTCGGGGGACGAGGCGAACAAGGATACGGAATGTTGGCTTGCAGGGCGAATACCGCTCGAGTCGCCGTTGGACGATCTCGCATATGGGTGAGTGTGGATTCGCTCGTCCGAAAAAGCATCGTGTTTAGGGATCGCTGGGAATTTGTTGGGCACTACTCGCACTTGCCAGGGAAGCCGGTGCGTCCGGCCCGTTTCGCTGCGACGGTTGCTAGACGTCTCATCGAAATCATTCTCGGGCAGGACCAGTGTGGGAGTGGGCGTTTCGTGTTCGCGGCCTGAACAGAAAGGGCATTCGATGAGCTCGTTCGCAGAAATGGAATCCAGTTGGCGATACTGGTCTGGACGCTCTTCACGATTGGGAGCAAAGATGACCCATCGGTCCGACAACCAATCGTAACGCGTTTCATTCATGGCGATGTCGGCTTTCTAAAGTCTACCTTCTATTGCTGCCAATTCGCGGGCTCGGCGGTAGGCGGATTCGTAGGCGATGGCACTATTGGTCCACGACCAGTCCTGTGCCATCCCGGTACGTACTAGTGTAGCCCATACCTGGGGCTCACGCGAATAAGTATCGAGGGCAGTATGCACACATTCCTTGAGCGAATCGAGGTCATAATTGTAAAAGGAGAAACCGGTTGCCGTGCCCCTCTCCAAGCTGATTGGGTTGAGATTGCTGACGGTATCGATTAGCCCTCCGGTCGCATGTACGATGGGAACCGTGCCGTAACGCAGGCTGTAAAGTTGGTTCAAGCCACAAGGTTCGTAGCGGCTGGGCATTAAAAACATATCGCTGCCCGCTTCGATTTTGTGTGCGAGCATGTCCGAAAATTCAAGTCGAACGGCGACGCGGTCTGGGCGCCTATGGGCCAAGTCGGAAAGCGCGTTGGCAAACCTCGGTTCGCCATTGCCCAAAATCACCCACTGAACATCCAAGGATTCGACTGACTGCTCGATCAATGGCTTGACCAGATCCCACCCTTTCTGTTCCGCCAGCCGACCGATGAGTCCGATCAGGGGAATATCAGCACGTTCAGGCAGCCCCACGACATGCTGCAAATCGCGTTTGCAACTCCCCTTGCCCGCCTGCCAATCATCGCGATTGTAATTCTTCGCGATCATCGGATCGCAAGACGGATCCCATACTTTGTAGTCGACTCCATTGACGATGCCAGCAATGCGATTGCCTCGAACTCGCAAGGATCCATCCAAACCACACCCATGCGCGGGCGATTGGATCTCACCCGCATACGAAGGGCTCACGGTCGTTACCAAGTCCGAAAACGAAATCCCGGTCTTCAATAGATTCAAATCGCCAAAAAATTCCATTTGCTGCCAGTTAAAATACTGCCAGTCCATCGCCGTGAGGCCCATGTCCTGCTGCCAGTAACGCCCTTGGTAAGCCAAGTTATGGATCGTCATGACCGACGCGGCGTTTCGGTACCATTGGAAATCGCGATAGTTGGTTTTGTGGTATGCCGGAATCAATCCCGCTTGCCAATCATGGCAATGAATAATGTCCACTGGCAGCCGCAGCCGTTCAATCGCTTCGACCACGCATCGAGAAAAAAAACAAAAGCGTTCGCAGTTGTCTCGGAAGTCTCCACGATCGTCCCCGTACAATTGGTCGCGATCAAAGTAGAGCGGCTGATCTACCAAATAAACATCGAGATGGCTCTTGCCGTCCCCCGTTTCAATGGTCGTCTTGAGAATCCTGGCAGCCATCGAACGCCCCGCCATATCCACCACGAACGTGACGTGCGTGTCTATCAAGGGAAGGCCGCAAGCAAGCGCTCGCTTGTAGGCTGGAATAAATAGGCTGCAATGGTGCCCTTGCTCAGCCAACTTGAGAGGGAGTGTGCCGCATACATCTGCAAGCCCGCCCGTCTTCGCAAACGGAATTGCTTCCGCAGCAGCCATCACCACATGCATAGATTACAATCTTCATCGTTGGAGGTATCGCGTTGGGAACCTCTCGATCGCTCTGTCCATCGAAGTCGATACGAAAAGGTATCACCCTATAATAGCACATCCTGCCTCGCACCGTGGACATCGGGATGCAGCCTCATTCGCGTTTCGAATTCGAGACAGAACGGCGATCGCTTTGTCAACACCACTACCCCTAGGATTGAGAGAAAAAAACGAAATGACAAATTGTTGCCAAGTTGATCTTGGTTAGGACATAATCCACGGTCTATAATCCCGCCCCCTCATCTTCTCAATTCGTTCCGTCCTAACAACGCAAGGTTACCCTCGTGCTTTCGATCCGACCGACAGTTGCCGAGCATGCTTTCTACGTTTTTGGAAGATCCCTTCACCCCGAACTCTTTAGTATCTATCGCAGTCGATCCATCGAACGCTCCAAGTACTCGGCCAAGATTGATATCACTAGCGATGGCCATATCGTCACGTTCAACTCCCAGTCCGTCGTAATGACAGAAGTCGTCTGCTCGGCCAAACAGCTTTTGCCACAAAAAAGAAGGCTGGTGGGTTCCAACCTCAAGGGGAAAAACGTCGAACAAGTGGATCGCAAACAAGGAGTGACCTACCACACTCAGTTCGAACTCGAACACGTCTCGACCGACATGTTTTGGATGCTTCACAATCAACTCCAATCCAGCCAATGCGAGAATGAGCTCGTTCATTCCTTTGATTCTAGCGGTCGAATCGCGTTTGGAGCGGTGAGCTTCGTGCACGTCGAGGAACGCGAGCGACAATTGCTCATCCAGGCCTTCCATACCTTCCCAGACGATTGCGCAATCGTGAAGTCCGTGTCGACCTTCTCGGCATCCTGAGCGAAAAAATCAGTCCCCAGGACGCGACGGGCCAGCCATTACCACCATGATCACGCCATTGGCCGTGATGGCCGAAAATTCGATCCATGTCCAGACGATCGGCATCCCTTCGGTAAGATCGATGCCTAACATGGCCACCCCGAGAACGATCGCTACCCAGCCAAGCGGGCGGACCATCCATTGCGATTGCGGCAGATTCTTGGCAACAATGAAAATCGTGGCTCCATGCACGACGTACATCATCGAGGAAAGTCTCGCCAGATAGCCAGCTAAGGGCGTATGCGGCAGCGGCTCAACTCCCATCAACTCCGCGCATGCGTCTACCCAAGCGTTCGGCATCACGGCGGCCAACAATGCTGAGCATTGAATGGCGGCCACCACATAAAGCCAGCGACATAGCCAAGTGATTCGTTGTTGTTCGTTCATGGATTCTGTGTGTTTGACGCAGGATGGTGGCCGTCTGCGTTTCCAATCGACATTCCCTATCGGCAACGCGTCCCATCCCAGGAGCATCCAGGCCGATGTTTTACTCGATCAGCGAATTGCTATACTTGAGGGGCTAATATGGTTTGATTTTCACGCAACGCAAGGGGGACAATCGATGTCAAAGCGCCTAACGAGACGAGTATTTGGATGGACGGCAGGAGTCGCTGTGGCAGGCGTTACCTCGCTATGGGGCCGCGCTCAGGATCCCCCGGCTCCCAAGACCGGGCCCACCGAAGCCCCCTTCGAACGCGACTACGCTCCCCCATCATTCAAGCCCTCATGGAAGAAGGACCAAATCAATCGCCAACTCGCACAGGACTTTGTCATCTATGCGCATTCCGACCTCGAGATGGTCAAGAAGTTGCTCGACAAAGAGCCCGGTTTGATCAATGCGTCCATCGATTGGGGCGGGGGAGATTGGGAGACCGGTTTGGGCGGAGCGTCGCACATGGGCAAAACAGACATCGTAGAGCACCTGCTGTCGCGAGGCGCGCGCATCGACATTTTTTGCGCCGCCATGATGGGCCAACTGGATGCGGTGAAAGCGTTTCTAACGCTGCAGCCCGCCCTGATCGACGCCAAAGGGCCACATGGATTCACCCTCCATTTCCACGCGCAAGTTGGGGGTGATGCGGCCCAGTCCACGCTCGACTACTTGCAATCGATCAAACAGATCGAACTCAAGCCAGTGCCATTCCTCAAGAAAAAGTAGTTGCTCAAAATCGCTGCTGCGATTCGAAACGGTGCGCG
>JANODW010000316.1:0-10345 GCA_031412875.1 Pirellula sp.
TTGCGGTAAACGTAGAGGCTCGTTCCGCTGGCCAACACGAACTGCATTTCCTGCGTGTCCAGGCCGATGGTTTTCATCACGCCCATCGGAATTCTCATCACATGGACCCCGGAACCGTGGATCAACTCCGTTGGGCTCAACCAACCCCAGCACATGACGGCGGTTTGCCCCCGGTTTCTGATCATTTGAACCAGCGGCCCCATGCTGCATAGAGTGGCAATCACGGCTGTGACCAACAATACGATCCAAAGCCCATTCCATTCCCCTCGAACCGCTCGGTAGAGTATGAACAGCACGACTGATACGGGGCTTAGAAGCATGGAGACCCATGTGCTCCATTTGGTCGGATGGATCGTCCAACCTCGGTAGTAACTAGGTGAACCGACTTCTTGTCCAAAAACCTGTGCGCTGGCGATCGCCAAATCCTCGTAGGTGGATTTGCTAATCTTGTTACGGGCGAGCAACTGTTTCATTTCGTCGTGCCGATACCCATCGAACAATTCGTCGTCCAAAGCCAAAAATCGACGCGGGTCGTCCCCCAGTGGAACGCGCACGCCCGCATGGAGGACGACCATCCGCGACAACTGGACCCAGGGAAACCAATGTGTCTTTTCATGGTCGTCCAGGACCAATCCATTGGCTTGGAATGTCCCCTTTACGGCACCCAACAAATCCGGAAATTTTTCCAGATACGACTTAGCCCTCGTTCGGGTCGAGGCCATGCGAATGCAAAACGTTAAAGCAAAACTCGATAAGAATGCCATGACGAGCGAACCGACGATCCCGTTTCGCTCGCCGGTAAAAACCGAGACGACGAAGACAGTGATCAGGACCGGTAAGACGATCGCCAACAAACATATCGACAGTCCTGCGAAAAGCTGAATCTCCTGTTTCGGCATGAGGGTCCGGTAATGTTCGTCCGTGATGGTCCCTTGAAAGGAAATAGAATCGGGAGCAACTCCCATGCGAGACGTCGCAGCGTAGGGGTTGGGCGATTCCGCTTTGTTCTCAGCAATCTCTTTGTCTCTCATTGGAATCCAACGTTAGCGACAACTGTCTCCATGGGATACAATCCGCATAAGAAATAAGATAACCAAACCATCGCATCCGAAATGGGAAAATCGAGTACTATGTTCAAACTTTGGGTTATAGCGCACCGGGAGTACGTGGCCATGGTGGGGACCAAGGCTTTTGTTTTCACGTTGGTGATGATGCCCATTTTGATGTTCGGCAGCCTGTTGGCGATGCCCCTATTGAATCGCGTCAGCGGCGGCAAGACACAAAAAATAATTGTCGTCGATGGAACCGGGCAACTTTTCGAATCCCTCGAACAGTCTGCCAAAGCGCGCAACGCTGCGATCGGGACCAAACCGATCGGGACCAAACCGATCGCGAGCGCACCGCTGAGAAAAGGGAAACCAGTTCCGTCGTTTATGGAACAAAACGCGGACATCTGGGAGTTGGTGGCGGGTCCAAGCGAGCTCTCGGAAGAAGAACGGATCCAGTACAGCGACCAAATTCGCAATGGCGACATCTACGCATTGGTCGAAGTCCCCAAGTCCTTTTTCGACATGGCCAGAGGCGGCGATCATCCCGCCGCAGCGGACGAGGCGGACAAACCAACCGGTGCCTCGGCCAAGTTCTACAGCCAGGATGCATTGATGAGCGGCGCGCGAGCTTGGATCGGATCGCTCGTCAACCTTCAGCTTCGAGAGTCGAGAATGAAGCATTTCGGATTGGATCAGATCGACCCGAAGGTCTTTGCGCAAATCGACGCACGAGTAGAACTGGTACCGAGTGCTCCGGTGAAAAAGTCCGACGAAAAGAAATCCGACGAAAATGCCCTGGTCGACTCTTTGGTGAATATGTTTTTACCCTTCGGCGTGATGATGCTGATGTTCATGGTCATCCTCATGGCGGCTCAGCCGATGCTGGAGAGCGCGATGGAAGAAAAAAGTCTACGCATTTCGGAGGTGTTGCTCGGCTCCGTAACCCCGTCGCAATTGATGGGTGGCAAGTTGATTGGCAACGTAGCGGGCTCGCTCGTGATCTTTGTGTTGTACGGAGCCGGCGGATTGTTCTTCTTAAACTATCAAGGGCTCGCCGACAAAATGCCTATGAGCTTGCTCCCCTGGTTTCTGTTGTTTCAATTGCTGGGCGTGCTGTTCTTCAGTTCGATTTTCTTGACGGTGGGAGCGTCGGTGAATGAGCTCAAGGAAGCGCAAACATTGCTGTTACCGGTGTGGTTGGTATTGATGGCACCGATGATGGTTTGGTTTATTGCGATCCGAGAACCCAATGGCATCGTGGCAACCACGTTGAGTTTCTTTCCACCCTCGTGCCCCATGATGATGGTATTGCGATTGGCTTCAGGCACCACGGTTCCTTTCTGGCAACCACCTCTGGCGGCGGCGATCATGATTGCCTCGACCTATGGCATCGTCACATTGGCTGGGCGCATTTACCGGGCGGGGTTGCTTCGCAACGAAGGAGTGCGATCGATTGGCCAATTGCTAAAGCGAACTGCGATCCGAACTTAGACATCACCCTATCAGTTCCTTGATCGGCTTGCCATGATCCACGATGGGGGTGGGCCGGCCATTGAAATCCTTGATGAGGGTGTTGGCGGCATCGATTCCCAAATGATGATAAATCGTCGCCAAAAAATCGCCCGCAGAACAGGTCCGTTCGATCGTGTCTTCGCCACGTTTGTCGGTCGCTCCGATGAAACGACCGGTTTCGATGCCACCTCCTGCCCATAGGTTTGAGAAGGCGCGAGGCCAGTGGTCTCGGCCTGGTTGCTGGGTTCCTGCCGGTGCGCTTGCGTTGCCTTCGCCCGTGCTGGGCGAATGCTCGATCTTGGGTGTCCGGCCAAATTCGCCTGTCACCACAACCAGTACACGTTTGTCCAGCCCGCGTTGGTAAATGTCCTCGATCAAAGCGGAAACGGCTTGATCGTAGGCGCGCGCTCGAAATCGCAATGCGTCAAACACATGGTGATTCACCGCATGGTCGTCCCAGTTGCCCACCCGTCCACAAAGAGGGCCGCTCAGACTGGTCGTGAGCACCTCGACGCCAGCCTCGACCAACCGTCGTGCCATCAGCAATTGTTGCCCCCAAGCATTGCGACCATAGCGGTCGCGTGTCCGGTCGTCTTCCTGTGTGAGGTCGAACGCCACTCGCGTTTTCGGGTTGGTCAACAACGTCATCGCTTGCGATTCAAATTGGTCGAGTGCGCCGAGTTCACCCTGCCGATCAAAGGCCCGCTCGAGGGTATCCAACCGTTGTCGCAACGTCGAACGGCGATCCAATCGGCGCACTTCGTTTTGGTCCGAGAGCCCAATGTTCGGCACCGAGAAGGTAGGCGAGTTGGGGTCACCGTTTACTGTGAAGGGAGAATATGCATCTCCCAAATACGCTGGTCCGTTGTACTCCAACGGTGGATTGATGCCGACATACAGCGGCAACGGATTGCTGCGTTGTGAGGCTTGAGATCGCATGTAGTGAGTGACCGTCATCCAATCGGGATATTTCGGTTTTGGCTTGTCTCGGGTATCGGGATCTCCGGAGAGCATTTGCATCGAACCAGCAGGATGCCCGGCCGCGGTCTGACGCATCGATCGCAACACCGTGAACTTATCCGCGATGCTCGCTTGCATCGGTAGAAGTTCCGTGAAATGCAATCCCGGAACCTTGGTGGAGATCGTCTTGAAAGGACCTCGGTACTCGCTGCTCGATTCTGGTTTGGGATCGTACGTGTCGATGTGCGAACAGCCACCCGGCTTCCACACCATGATGACGGCCGTCTTTTCCTTCGTAGAGTGGAGCGGATCGTCTGGTTGGTCTGCATGAGCGGCTTGAGCGGCTTGCAGTCTCAGCAAAGCAGGAAGGCTGAGGCTTGCGAACCCAGCCAGTCCCATTTGGAGGAAACCTCGCCGCGCCTGGTTGCCGAATAGGTTGGGACCGGGGCACCGGACAACCGAGGAAGCATAAAAAGGATCGCTCATTTTGACTCCGCAGGTTTGACGCAAATTACGATGGGTTCGGACATAACGATATCCACAGTGTCTTTGGGTGCTGGTTTTTCTTTGGCCGCGACGTCTTGCCCACTTTGGTATTTTGCGACCGCAGTTCCATAGAAGGAGATGAGGTAGTTTCCCGGCTGAGTCTTCAACGCCCCCAAATCCAATGTTACTTCTGAGCTATCCGATGCAAGCGACACATCGAATCGCGGAGCTTGCTCAAAACCAGCTCCGGAGGTTTTCAGTTGCAATACATTGCCAGAAAATTCGCAGCGGCGCGTATGTTGCAATGGAATCGTCAGCTTCTGCCCTACCGTGGCCTCCCAGACTTTTTTGTCTTTCGGCTTGATGGAAAGGGGGGCGAACTCTGCGCCCGTGATGGAAATGGGCAAACCCGAAACCAGTCTAGGCGTTGGGATCTCGCCCCAGGAGTCCACGATCGGCCAAGCCATCGCAGCCATTTGCACGGGCCTGCGTATCTCGACGCCGCCGACCTGCGATTTGCCATAGAACTGTGCGTTGACCAACGATTTGGGTGCCTGCTCGTCCGCAGTGAGAAGCATGATCCCGCGAGTCTTGCCAGCCGGAATCTTGAGTCCCTGAGCGGTCACTCCGTCCGGTAGGCCGTCCATAGCCAGCTCAATCTCCCCATCAAATCCGTCCCTTCGCACGACGACTACTTCGAGTGCGACGGTGATCCCATTGCGGAGAGCAAGCGGCTTCGAAAGCGCGTTGCGGTCGCCATTGCGAAGTTCCATATGGAGTCCCCAAGCCGCCAACGCAAAGTCCGGAGCTGCCTTGCGAATGACCAAACGATAGAGGTTGCGTGGGTCATTGCGGGTGCCGCCAAAAAGGTCGGTCAACTGAATGCGATACACTCCGTCCGCTTTGATTTCGAGCTTGCCAAGGATATCCAGCGATCCACCATCGTAGGGCGGCCCATCGTATGCATACCCGTTGGTGGATATCTTGACCGGACTGGCGATGTCGCTGAACTCGGCCACATCGAGTCGCTGCTCTTGGCTTCCGTTTGCTTCTACCTTCTGGACAACCTGCTGGACTATGGCAGAGGGATCAGTCGGGCAACCGAGTCGCTCCGATGCGACCTCGACCCACCAAACGTCCCCTTTGGTTCCCAGGAACTCAAACGTATCGACATCCGCTGCCGGATAGAAGCTCCCCGAAAGGTCGCAGGGCAAAGAGATTTTTTGAGGTTGAGTATGCAGATTGTTGGGTTCTGTTTCGCTCATGGGTGCGACCGATGCCAAGCCCACAGGGGGCCATGAAAAGGAACTAACCGTTTTGGTCGAGGGAAACGTTGGAAGCGGTGCACCTACAGGATGCTCCTGCAACGTGAGTCGATAAAAGTAACCCGGCCCACCTTTGAAGGTCAGGTCATGTATCTTCAAGATATGCCTGCCCTCTTTGGTCGCAACGAAGTCGAGCGTCCCACCGCGGCGTTCGACGATCAAGTCGCGTCCTTCCGCATCCGCGACCACCAGGACAGGATCGAGTTTGGAGTCGATGCCTCGCGAGGCGCAGTGTACGAGATACCGATGGCCCTCGCGGGCGTGGAAACCATAGTGGTCGATCGACTTGTCGCTCATGACTGCGTTGCAGAGCGAATCGGCTTTGAGCTCCATCGCTTTGGCCAGCGAGGTGTTCGGGGCGGTTTGCGTCACCTCGCCAAGCGCACCCACTGAGAAAACCCTCGACGAGGAAATTCCTAAACGGCTCATGAGCCTCGCCTCGTGAATACCGGAGGGCGTATCTGCGGCTATGCTGACGACGTACCTGTTCGGCTCCGGTTTGCCATCGTTGCCGAGTTTAGCCGTGGCCTTAATGCCGGGATGAGTGAATAGCAATTCGCCTGCACCGTCGATGTTCTCTCCGGTGATGGCGACCTCGACTTGGCTCCCCGGGTTCCCGCCCATGGGCATCGTCGTCAACAATCGCGGGAGCGGGAGACAAACGGACTGGGCAAAACCCGAGCCGCTCAGTGTGGCGAGCAAGACCCCTCCGAAGATGGCGGCTCGGGCGGCCATTCTGTCCTTTTTCGCGATCCGAGTACTCGCTGTCTTGAACATATGCTTGGGGCTCTAATGGTTGAAGAGGAACTCTTTGGTGTTGATCAGCGCCCAGATGAGGTCCTGGAAACTTTCTTGTTTGGCTTTGACCGCTTCGACAGGTTTTCCGGAGGGATCCAATCGCGGTTCGGCGAGGAACTCGATGGCCGCTTGCAGTTCGTCGGCTCGAGGTTCGCGGCTGAACGCCACTGCATAAAGTTCGCGAACTCCCTCGACGCTAGAGCTTTCTGATTTCGCTAGTTTAGCAGCGCGACCATTGCTATGGGACAATTTCGACTTGATGTCATTGGCATTGATCAGGTGCAAGCTTTGAGCGAGGCTGGAGGACTGGATACGCTCGCATTCGCAGACGCTTTCGTTTTCGGGTCTTCCGAAGACTTTGAGGAAAGGGGAAGCATTGTTGTAGCTATTGTCGGGTAGCGCGATCGCGCGTGTCCCGCTCGGCAGGTTAGGGAACTCCGTCCTCGAACCGGTCAAATCATCGATAGCGTCGAGAAAAACCTCGGCTTGGAGCCGCCGTGGGTAGTAGCGAGAGTAGTTTTGTTGGTCGATGATGTTGTGTGCATTGGGCGTGGAGCTCAATTGATACGCGTTGGAGCCGACCATCACTTTGATAAGGCTTTTTAGGTCGAAGCGAGACTCGATCAAATGCTTTTCTAGGGCAGCCAAAAGCTCAGGATTGGAGGGCGGGTTGGTTTCGCGAATATCATCTTCGGGCTCGACCAAGCCACGTCGAAAAAAATGCTTCCAGTAACGATTCACGACCGCCTTGGCGAAGAAGGGATTGTTTGCCGCGCTCATCCAATCCGCTAGTTTTAACCGCGGGTCCTCGTCTGCGGAGATCGCTGGCATCGTGTCCCCTAAAGCGGCCGGTTTGAGAATCGCCCCGGACTTGATATTCGTCGCGACTGCCGTGCCCCGCTTGTGGAAGATCATGTCTTCGCCCCGAGTCGCCGTCGGTTTGCGTCCCACTTGCGAAAAGAAAGCGGCAAAGCTGTAGTAGTCGTCCTGGCTCCAACGTTCAAATGGATGGTGGTGGCACTGCGCGCATTGCATCCTCACACCCAGGAATAGCTGAGCCACATCCTCGACTTGCTGTTTCGGTTCTTTCACTCGCTTGTACCACACGACAGGCGGGTTGGCGATGACCGTTCCAGTCGCAGCGAGCAATTCTCGGACGATCTGATCATAGGGTTTATTGGCAAGCAGGCTGTCGCGAACCCACGCGTGAAAAGCAAAGTTGGAGATGATATCGCTCGCGTCATCGCGACGATTTTTAAGCATCGCTGTCCACTTGTTAGCAAAGTAATCCGCATACTCAGAGCTGCGCAGAAGATCGTCGATGACTTGGTCTCGCTTGGTGCTGTCCGGATTGGCCAGGAAGCGTTGGCGTTCCTCATCGGTTGGCAACCGCCCAGCGATATCCAACGTGACTCGTCTCAAAAACGTGGCGTCATCGCATGGCGGTGACGGCGGCACCCCTAACTCTTTCAAATTTGCGAAGACAGCCTCGTCTACAAAATTTTTGGAAATGGGCATCGCATCGATCGTAGCGCCCAGCCGTACCGACCCATTGAACACCGATACCTTGCCTTGGAATCGCACCATGATGGAAACATTGCCCGGTAAGCGATGCACGCTCACTAGACCATCTGAGGTTACGTCGGCCATCGCGCTATCATTGGTTTCGAACAACGCTTTGCGAGTCACATCGCGGTGGGAATCGTCTGAGTAGGTGGCGAAGATTTTAAGTTGCTGAGCGGTGCCCGGCTGCAGCGAAGCGCGGCTCGGTTCCACCTTCAATGACACCAGTTTGGGAGCAACGCCCCCGTCGTACTTGGCACCCTGACGGATCCAGTCCAAGAGCATCCCGTACTCCGGCGACGACTCTGGAAAACGAACACCCCCTCCATGCGACAATCGTGACGTCGCTTTCATCAACACAAGGCTTTGTTCGGGCTCGGCAAGCGACAGTCGTCTTCCCCGGCTGTCCTTCACGATGCAATCGAAATCCTCTTTGGGTTCAAACCCAAGCAACGATAGTCTGAAACCGTTTTGACCGTTCCCCGCTTTGGCATGGCAAACCCCCGAATTGCAGCCCGCTTTGGTCAGGGCCGGAACGACATCGTTGACGAAACTGACTTGCGTAGGGGATTCTTGCGCACCAATCACGGCGGTCCAAAGCCCAAGGAGCACAAATGCCCACACATAGGCGAAGACCTGCGTGTTGGGCTGGCGGATGGTGCGGCATGCGTGTCTAGCCATACGTTGGTTCAAAAAGGCCATGAGTTCAAAAAGGCCATGAGAGGCAGGCCATGCAAAGGGACGCCATGGGGTGGGAAGGCAGGCCAGTAAGGGAATGGCAAGCCAAAGGGGGAGGGAAATTGACAAACGGTGCCGAGACAACCGATAGTCGGCGGGATTTCAGTGTACTGGGATGGCAGTGTATTCGGATAACAGCGTTTAGGCGAGCGGCAGGCTGAAACATACCAGCCGTAGTTTGGGACCATTGTCCCGAACTAACAAACGGACGGGACAAAGGTCCCATCCTACGAGCGCATTACTATTGTATCATAAGCCGAGACATGGCGTGCCGCAACAACGATAGTGCGTCATGCTAGCAAAAGCCAATCACTTGATTGTTTCCTAGAAATTCGCTGAAACTATTGGAGTGGCCGTCGAGACGCATTACAATCCGGGCAATGGAATGATGGTGATGGATCACCGCACACTTTCTAATGGTAGGGACACCGATATGAGCATGCGACTCGTCAACACGGGTAGGTCTTTTGTAAGCTTCTGCTTTGCGATTTTTCTTCTCGCGAATTTGCCCAGCGTTAGGTCTTCTCAATCCGACGCGACCGATCCGGCTCCTCCGCCGCCGCAAGCAGCCGATGCTGGCTCGGAATCGGATTCGAACGAAAATGTCCCCGGGGACGACAAGAATCGTCCGTCGGATGCCGAGCGCATCGGCGAGATTCAGGAATCGTTAGAGGACGATCAGAAGCAACTCCTGCGGCTCGAACAAGAGATCGACAATCCAGACAGTGAATACGCAATCGCGGAAAAAGAATTCCGTGCGATCAAGGACGACTTAGAAAAAACCAACGAACAGCTTGAAGCGGCTCGCAAGTCGGAAGATGAAGTTTTGGTGCAGCATTTGGAGCAGGAGCTCGCGTCGCTTCAAACGCAGCGGAAACTAGCCGAAGACCGCTTTGATTTAGCGATCGAAGATCGCAAGACACTGCGCGAGCAAAAGGTCACGTTGAAAAGAAAGATCGAAAACGACAAAGCGGCGTTGGCGGCAATCACCGGCGAAGACCTCCAGCAGCGGGCAGATGATGCAGCGAAATCAGCCGAATCGAATAGCCATCGCGATGCGTCCAACGGCCATCCATCGCGTTCCAAGGAACAAGGGGATCGGGACGAGGATTCTTCTTCGGACGCGAACGGAAAATCGAGCTCCTCCGAATCGGCGAACGAGTCTCACGACGGAACCGATTCCGATGAAAAGAATGAAGAACTGACCAAAGCGGTTGAGGAAGCCGAGGAAAAGGAAAAGGAAGCGGACGAGGCGCAGGAAGAAACTCAATCGATCGCGGCCCGCTTGGCGGATATTCAAAAACTGGTTGCACAAGAACAAAAGGAGTTGGATCTCGCTCGCAAGAAAGTAGAGCTGGCAAGCGCCGCACAGCTCACGCTTTCGCAAGAGTTGACTCGCCGATCTGCAGAAGATGCCGACGCGGCGGAACTTGCGGAACTCCGAACCGCGATAGGCAATGCAAGCAACCGCTTGATCAAGGCGAGATCGGAAGTCTCCGAAATCAGTGAACGCCTCAACGACCACCGGGCCGAACAAAGCAGTTTGCAATCGGAGCACATCGTTGCCCTCCACGAAGCCGAAAAGAAGCGGCAAGAAGCCAACCTGGCTGAAGATCGGATCGCTGATATCCGGAACCCATTTACCTTGCGCAATATGCTGCAATGGTCGGTCGAACACGGCCCTCGCATCTTGGCAATCATTATCGGAATGTTTTTGCTCAATCACGTTGCGTCGTTCTTTGCCTCGCGATCCGTGCGACTGGTCACATCGGGCTCGGGTCGCGGCTCGAAAATGGAAAAAGAGAATCGAGCCAATACCTTGGTAGGCGTCTTTCAGAATGCGTCGACCGTCGCAATCTTCATAACCGGCGCGTGGATGGTTTTGGAAGAGGTGGGAGCCAATATCACCGTGCT
>JANODW010000317.1:0-7547 GCA_031412875.1 Pirellula sp.
CGTTTGCAAATGGTATTATCAGCAAACGCAACTCTATTGCATGTGCGCTCAGTTGCGATTAACACTCCCAATCCGTCTTTTTCAAAACTTGGCTGATCCCATGAGAATCCAAACTTACCGACGCAACAACGACCCTCGATATGGTTTTACGCTGGTGGAGCTTTTGGTAGTGATTGCCGTCATCGGAATTCTGGTGGCGTTGCTTTTACCGGCCGTGCAAGCGGCCCGGGAAGCTGCTCGACGGGTCCAATGCATGAACAATGTTCGGCAAATCGGGCTTGCCATCGCGAATTACGAATCGGCAAACCGCCGACTGCCGAGCGGGTGGACCGATTGGAGGCAGACAACGAAACCGGGCTGGGGTGTCTGCCATGCACTGCTTTCGTTTATGGAGCAAAGCAACACCGCGAGCCGCTTGGATACGAATTTTGCAATCGACTCGAGCGTCAATATCCCTTATTTGCAGACGGTTGTTCCCACCTTCATTTGCCCCTCCGATCCGGCCGATTCGATTTTCGAATTGGGCGCCGATACGGGAGTGGACGAAGATGGCGGGCACAATATCGACCAAGGTCCGAAACTGTTTCGAATTGCCAGATCGAACTACGTCGGCGTTTTTGGAACCAAGGAGATCGATGAATATCCCTATCAGGGCGACGGTGCTTTTTTTGGCAACTCGTTTATTCGCTTTCGCGATTTCACCGATGGAGTGAGCAATACGATGGTTTTTGGGGAACGGGGGAGCCGTTTGGGAGGCTCGCTCTGGCATGGATACATTTTCAATGCCGCCGGTGCTTCGGCACGATTTTTAGGATCGACAGACCATACGCCCAATAGCCCCGTGGGTCACTTCGATGACTTTTCAAGCTATCATACGGGCGGAACACAATTTATTTTTGGGGACTGTTCTACCAGAACCATTTCAGACAGTATCGATTTGGAAATCTACCAGTCGATGGCAACTCGGGCTGGCGGAGAAGTTCTCAAGTCGATCGACTGACGCTTGGCATCCATGGACATTCGATGAAATTCGCTATCTGCAACGAGACCTTCGGCGATTGGCCGTTGGATCAAGGCTTTCGGGCGGCTCGCAAGTACGGCTATTCTGGCTTGGAGGTAGCACCATTCACTTTGGGCCCGAATGTCTATGAGATTCCGGATTCCTTGCGGGAGGATTACCGCCGCGGCGCGGAGGAGCATGGTCTTCAAGTCATCGGATTGCATTGGCTTCTCGCCAAGACCTCGGGTTACCATTTGACCACCGACGATCTTGCCGTTCGGAGTCAGACAGCCGAATACCTCTGTGAACTTGCAAAACTATGCAGCGACCTCGGTGGCAAACTGATGGTCCTGGGCTCACCGCTGCAGCGCAACTTTCCGCCGACCATGCATCACGAACAAGCGATGAACAACGCGGCGGACCTATTGAGCCAAGTCGTACCCACGTTGGAAAAATACAAAATCCAAATCGCTGTAGAACCGCTCGGTCCCCAAGAAGGGAATTTCTTGAACCATGCATTCCAAGCCAAGGAATTGATCCGAATGATCGGAAGCCCAACCATTGGGTTGCATTTGGATGTCAAAGCGATGAGCAGCGAAGGGGAACCGATCGATGCGATTATCCGCAAGCATGCTGATCTTCTACTCCATTTCCACGCCAACGATCCCAATCGACTTGGACCAGGGATGGGAGATGTGGATCAGCAGCCCATCTTCGCAGCACTCAAAGCAATTCAGTACGCGGGCTGGGTGAGCGTCGAGGTATTTGACTACGCACCGGGAGTCGATGCCATTCTCAGCCAAAGCATGCAAAACATGCTTGCTGCAATCGGTTAAGCGAACCGACGGGTGGGACGCTGCCGCAAGTGCACCGCAGCGACAGGGGTTCATCGAGTGCGATAATTTGCGGCGATAGGTTCCTATCCCAATCACAATCCACTACCATGATCGCCATCGCATCAAAACACAGGATCGAGGAACGGTGCGTTGGATTGGTGTACCGATCCCAGCCACGCTCACCCTGAAACGGATATGTTCAAATTCATTCATGCCGCCGATGTCCATTTGGATAGTCCGCTGCGAGGTCTTGAGCGCTATGAGGGCGCTCCTGTGCAACGGATTCGTGATGCTTCAAGGGTCGCACTCGAAAATCTAGTGACGCTTGCGATCGACGAAAAGGTTGCATTCGTACTCCTGGCCGGCGATTTGTACGATGGGGATTGGCGAGAATTTCGGACAGGTCTGCATTTTGTTCAGCAAGCGAATAAGCTTCGCGATGCAGGGATCCAAATCTATATGATTGCGGGCAATCACGATGCCGCGAATCGGATGACGAAGTCTCTAACCCTCCCGGACAATGTGACTTTTTTCAAAAGCAAAGCCGCTCATAGTGTGGTTCTCGAATCGGTCAATGTTGCGATTCACGGGCAAAGCTTTGCAACAGTCGCGGTCACGGAGGATTTGTCGCTATCTTATCCCACGGCGATTCCAGGTTCGTTCAACATCGGCTTGCTGCACACATGCGGCAATGGTCGCGAGGGACATGAACGCTACGCGCCCTGCTCGGTCGATGGTCTCAAATTAAAAGGGTACGACTATTTGGCATTAGGGCACGTTCACACGCGAGAAACGTTGTGCGAAAAGCCTTTTATTGCGTTCCCTGGAAACATCCAAGGGCGTCACGCGCGAGAAACCGGTCCAAAAGGTTGCCTTTTGGTATCCGTGAACGAAGCGCACGCATGCCAGGTTGAGTTTCGCCCCCTCGACGTCGTGCGCTGGGAAGTCGGTACGGTTGATATTTCGGAAGCGGTGTCGGTGGACGCTGTTCTATCGCTTTGTTCGACCAAGATCGAGAATGCTCATCGGGCCGCGGAGGGTCGCATCCTTGCCCTGCGACTGCTATTGTCCGGGCGATCCGGTTTGCATGACACGCTTCTCGCAAAGCGTCACACGATCACGAATGAAATTCGCGCGATTGCGACCGATGTAGGTGCCGGTGAAGTGTGGCTGGAAAAGATCGGATTTGAGACCGCAACGACCGTACAACGCGATGGAACCTTCAGCGTTTCCGATGATGCCTTGGGAGAAATCCTTTCAATCTTTCGGGAAGCAAATGACAATCCCCTGGTTTTGACAGGCTTGGGATTGGACCTCTCCGACGCAATCAAAAAATTGCCAGCAGAGCTAAAGGACTCGATTCCCATGGAACAGGAGCAATGGCTACGCTGGATTGTTGCAGAAGCTCAATCGCGGCTACTCGACGCCATGCACGGAAAGGAAGCCCGCTCATGAGATTTCGAAAACTCGACCTGCTCGCGTTCGGCCATTTCACAGAAGCAGCCATCGATCTCTCTGCCGGTCAATTCGGTTTGCATATGATCTTCGGTCCCAACGAAGCGGGCAAAAGTTCATCGCTGCGTGCGCTGACCGATTTTCTTTACGGTATCCCTAGCCGGACCAACGACGCGTTCCTGCACCCCTATCCAAAAATGAGAATCGGAGGAACCATCGAGCGAAGCGATGGAAAATCTTTGCAATGCATTCGTCGCAAAGGTCAGCAAGGAACACTTCGCGACAAAACCGACGTAGCCATCATCACCGACTCAGAAATGCAATCGTACATTGGCGACGTCGATCGCGAACAGTTTGGCTCAATGTTCGGCATAGACCATGGGAGATTACGACAAGGCGGTGAGGATATCGTGCAAGGAGGCGGTCAACTAGGAACAACCTTGTTTTCGAGCGCCTCAGGTCTCGCTGGATTGCGGGACGTTCAATCCGGCTTTGCCGAAAGTATCGACCAAATTTTTAAGCCGAGTGGACGCAGCGGTGCCCTGGTCGACAACATCAATGCTTACAAGACGAAAAAGGATTTGCAAAAGGAAATCCAAGTAACCGCCGAAGCTTACAATAAGCATGTGATTGGCAAACAAAACGCCATCGATGCTCGTACCAAGCTGGACCGCGAAATCTATTCTAAGCAAATTGAGAAAGGACGACTGGATCGGGTGATCAACTCGTTGCAAGCGATTGCGAGTTGGCGAACGGCAAAATCACAGCTCGATGCGCTCGCCGACGCGACGATTCTGCCCGAAGATTTTTCAACCAAGAGCAGCAGGCTTGTCGCAGACCTTCAAAAATTCGAACATCAGAAAAAGAATAAAAAGGCCGATATTGAAGCGATCGATTTGCAGCTTCAAGATCTCCCGATGTCTGGCCATATCCTGCTGCTCGCGGAACGCATCGAGGACATCAAAGTGCGGTTGGGCGAATATCGCAAAGGGAATCTGGATTGCGCCAGGAATGAAAACTTTCAACACCAGAACGAGCGTGAAGCGCGCCATATCCTCAGGACCATGGCCAGAGCGGACGATCTGACCCACGTGGAAGAACTCCGAGTGCCAGCAGACAAAATCGTTCGTATTCAATCTCTAGGAATGAATCCCCAGGGTTTGGAAGCGCGCGTACAATCCAAATCAGAAGAACTCGACAAGTTGCGGCGAGAGATCGCCAAACTCGAGGAAAAACTACGGAACACGCCGGCTCCCCCCACCCTTCAAGCATTGCAAGCCAAGCTCCAGCTAATACAGAGACAAGGGGATATCGAGACGCAAGCTGCGAGGCAACGGATGGAGTGCGACGGCCTAGCTGCGGACATCCAACGCGATATGCAGCGATTGCCTTTTTGGAAGGGAACCGCTGAGGAACTTGCCTCGCTGGCTGCTCCATCGATTGAAACGATTGAGCGGTTCGAGCACGCTTGGACGACCAGCGATTCCGATATCAAAGCGACTCGCAAAACGAAATCCGATATTGTCAAACAGCAGAGCGCCCTAAACCGCGAACTTGTAAAATTGGAGTCGAACCAGTCCATTCCTTCAGCGCAGGACTTGGAACGCAAACGCGGAATTCGAGACGAGGGATGGGGATTGATTCGCAACGAGTGGCTGGATCGCAAATCCGATCCGAACGCTCGTTCGGAATTTGTAGCGAGGTTTGCAAATGCGAGCCACTTGTCGGACGCATTTGAGCAAAGCATGGTAGATGCCGATAACCTTTCGGACCAACTGCGAATTAACGCCGACAGCGTTGCCAACAAAGCTAGGCTCGTATTTGATTTGAATCAACTGGCAGAGCAGATGGCGGACGTTGATCGCGAGCTGATCACCATCTCAAACGAGCGGCAACGGATGGAGGAAAGTTGGGCACTGCTGTGGCAACCGCTCAAAATCGCACCATTGCCACCACGTGAAATGCGATCCTGGGTGATGACGTGGGCCAGCATTGTTGAGCGTATCCAAAGCCTGTCTTCCAAGCTGTATGAACTCAGTACGATCGAAACCCGGATCGTGTCCCTGCAGAGCGAGTTACGACGGGAGTTAGACAGTGTAGGCGTTGTCTTGCCGACGCCGCGCACGACCGTTCAGGAACTTCTTGAACTTGGTCAACAGAAGGCAAAGGATCTTCAAGCGATTGAAAAAACTAGATCGCTCTATTGTGAGACGCTTGAGCAAGCTCGTTCGGACGCGGAAGATGCACAGGCCTCTTTGAAAAAGGAACAGTTGGCATTGGATGCGTGGAAGCTGGATTGGGCGACGGAAATGCAACGCATCGGACTTGAATCCAACGCTTTGCCCAGCCAAGCCATGGAAGTTCTCGATTCCATCAAGGAGCTCTTTCAGAAACTGCATGATGCGGACGGTTTTCGCAAGCGCAATCAAGGAATTGAACGGGATGCGAAACGATTTGTTGCTGACCTTCAACAGATCGCTTCCGAGGTTTCGTCGGACTTGGCATCGTTGCCAATCGAGGAATTGATCTTGCGATTGACAACTGAGCTTGAAACCGCGCGCAAAAACGATGCCATTCGTAATCAACTTGCGCAGCAGCGCAAGTTGGTTGCCGCGAGCCTTCAATCTGCCGAAGAATCGCATCGTGAGTTATCCGATCACGTCGCCGCGATGTGCCTCTTGGCGGGATGTAGCAGTTACGAAGATCTGCAAAAGGCAGCGGAGCTGTCGCAAAGGCGTCGAGACATGCTTGGGAAAATTGAAATACTTGAAGTTCAGATTCTAAAAAATGCCGGCAATACTGGTTTCGACGAGTTTCTCCATGAGGTCGAAACGGAAGCCGAAAATGCCGACTCCCTATTGCCTCGTATCGAGCAATTGGATCGCGACATTCGTCAGTTGCTTGACGCTCGCGACGAAGCGGTGAAAGGGATCGAGCGTGAAGCGAACGCGTTGGACGCACTCAACAGAAATGATCAAGTTGCGAATCTGGCCACCGAATGCGAAAGCATTGCCGCCACGATCGAGGATCAAGTTCGCGAACTGGCCGTTTTGCGAACTTGCGCTGCTGTGTTATCGGCTGGAGTGGAACGCTATCGAGAAAAAAACCAAGACCCAGTTCTCTTGGCGGCCGCTGCACATTTTCAATCGATGACCCTGGGCGCTTTCTCGGGTCTTCGAGCGGATTTGAACGATCAGGGCAAAGCGATCTTGGTTGGCATTCGAGCGCCCTCTGGCGATTCGGTCCATGTTTCGCAAATGAGCGACGGCACATGCGACCAACTTTATCTGTCGCTTCGGTTGGCAGCATTGGAGTCTTGGCTACAGAGGCATGAGCCGATACCGTTCGTCGTCGATGACATCCTGCTCAACTTTGACAATGCGAGAGCATTAGCAACGCTCGAGAGGCTCGTTGCTCTTTCCACCAAAACACAAGTAATTTTCTTCACGCATCATCACCATTTGGTCGAACTGGCTACCAAGAATATTCCGGCGGATAAACTCATTGTTCATGAGTTGGCTCGTGCACGTTAGCAAAACAAACCCGAGATAGAGGGGAATGTCGTACCTAGCAAGTGCGGCGAACGGGGGGCCCAACGCGGTTAGCTTGATTTGGTCAATGCGTTTGCTAAGTCTTGCAAGACGTGGCGTTCGCTTTCCGAAACTCTTTCGCCCAGCCCCAGAATGCCTCCCGAGGCCTCCGCCATTCTTTTTGCGCGACCAAGCGTCGCGGTTCGAAAGGCGTTTAAACTGCTCTCGTCCAGTTCCCGAGTAAGCGCTTGAGCGTACTTCCACCACGCGTCCATCATTTTTTCTGTGGGCCTCTCTTCTAACCAACGATTTAGCAATCGATAGGCCGGTGTTCCATAAGCGATCCCATCTTCTTCGGCAGCTTTCAGCAACGTTTCAAACTCTCCGTTTTGAAGTTTGGAATCGGCCCACGCGAGTCTTGCCAGCGGCAGCAACATAAACGCAGTCATCGACGCTGCCGTGACGCCGGCTCTCTCAAGCGCTTCCACCACGTGCGGATCATTGATTCCAGCTTCGTTGAGCAACTCGCTGCTGTTCTTTGCTTTCAACATGTCCGCTTCGAATTGCAGGAAGTCCAAAAGCTCTCGATCTTGGTCTGCAAAAAATGCATCATGAAGCACTTGTCGATGTTTAGAAATCTCCTCGCCCATAGAACCTATCCTTGAAATGTTGTAATTTAGACTGCTCGTTTTGCATGTTCCATGCTAACTCACAAACGCGTCAAAA
>JANODW010000318.1:0-7428 GCA_031412875.1 Pirellula sp.
GCGTATATCTGGCTAGCAGTTCTGCATGCTCGACTTGGAGCCCATACAAGCGTCCACGCATGTCGTCTTTGGAAGTGTTGGTGAGTCCTGCTACCTCAGAAGCGATCTCTCGTTCGGGCAACGCATCGAGCGTTTCTTCCATATCGTCGAGCTTGGCTGTTGTGCCTTTCAAGTCGCTAATTGACGCCAAGAGCCCCGCGTCGATGCTCTTCATTCGGTCGGTCAAGACAACTTTCTGATCCGCGATGGATGAAAAGCCAGACGCATTTTTCGAATCACGCATCTTGCACATTGCGTCGTCCAACTGACTTTTTACGGCGTCCAGTTGTTCCGTAAAAAACGCAAACTCTCCTCGCGCTTTATGAGCGTCCCGATGGAGGTCGCGAAAACGCTCCAACATCACCTCGCCAATTTGTTGCGACAGCTTGGGCGATTCTGAACGGACGCGTATCGACGCAATGTTCGAATTGTCTTCCACGGAAACTTTGATTTGTTTGGCGAGCGACTCAAGTGCCTTGGCTCGTCGATTCTCCACGTCCGCAAGTCGCACTGTGGCTAGAAAGGATTTTAAATTACCAAGTTGGTCTTTGATCGCTTTCGTTATGGGCGAGGGAGAATTGACCTTAGTGAATTCATCGGAGTAATTCAGGACTTGCTCGAGCCCGACCTTGTCGAGAATACTTTCGTACATGACGTTGCTGCGCAGCATGTCTTGGACCGATTGCATCTCACGTTTTTGGGCATCGTTGATGGGAACCGTTTGGCCTGTGACGGTCGTGGTCGCATCCGCGACAGATTCGCGGCCTGTTCGTATGTAAACACGCGCGGTTGAATCGAAGGCCCGCTCTCGCAAGAATAGATATCCAACGGTCGCAGTTAGACCGGTGGCAAATATGCTCAGCGCAATCCATTTGTGACGAAAGAGAGTCTCGATAGTACAAACATCGGCAAAGGATGCTTTGGATTGTTTAATTGGCAAGATAACCATGGAGTTTCAACCGCAAAACCATTGACTTGGATAGGAGACCTTCAATGCCTGAGTCTAGTCGAGATCAAAAAATTGTCCATGTTTGCTTCGGTTTCCAAAGCTTTCACCAGGTCGCATTCGAATCGATTGCGGTTATCCGCTACAACCCGCACAATCGGCCGAACGACAAATAAAAACAGCGGACGCCCCCACTTGCACCTCGAGACAAATCTTAAGCAAATCGCGTGGCTAATTCGCTTATGCCGACGCTCTCGATCAGATCGTTTAACCTTTTCTTGGGGCGGGACCGAGACAAATTTTTGTAACTGGCAATGATGAGCTCATTTTTCATCGAATGTTCCCAACCGACGAGTTCGGTGACGCTCACTTGGTAGCCGTGCGATTCCAATTGCAGGCAGCGAAGGGTGTTGGTTATCAAGCTGCCGAACTCGCGAGTATGAAGCGGGTGTCGCCACATCTCCGCAAGAACCGATTTGTCCTTTAAAGCACTTTTGTTTTTTCGCAGCAGGCTTGCGACTTCGGCCTGACAGCAAGGGACGAGAACGATATGTTTGGCTCGCTTTTTTAATGCGAACTGGATCGCATCGTCGGTAGCAGTGTCGCATGCATGCAGCGCCGTCACGACATCCACTTGATCGGGCAAATCCGAATCATTTAGCGAATCGATGACGGATTGATTCAAAAAAGCCATTCGGGAAAAACCGAGTTGATCAGCCAATTTGAGGGAGCGTTCCACCAAGTCTTCGCGCGTTTCGATACCCCATATTTTACCTGTTTTCGCAGTCACCTTGAAAAACAAATCGTAGAGGAGAAAGCCCAGATAGGACTTGCCGGCACCATGATCGACGAGGGTGAGTGCGTCGGGTTGTTGTGAGGAGTCGTTCTGTTGTAAGGAATCGAGGAGCAGCGGTTCGATGAATTGGAACAGGTGGTAGACTTGCTTGAGTTTTCGCCGGCTGTCTTGGTTCATTTTGCCGTCGCGGGTCAGGATGTGCAATTCCTTTAGCAATTCGATGGATTGCCCCTCGCGAACTTCGTATGTTTTGTTCATTCCCTCTCCTATGAAGCAATCGGTCCGTAAAAAAACCTCGGTGAGGCACCGAGGTTTTTTCGATAGAGCTCTCGATCAACGGCACATCTTAGTACATGTCGTAGTCGCCGCCATGCCCGCCCGCTGGCTTCTTGCCATGGTCATGCTTTGGCTTTTCTGCAATAAGAGCGTCGCTGGTGAGCAACAGCGTTGCAACGGATGCAGCATTGCTTAGAGCGGTACGTGTTACCTTGGTTGGGTCGATAACACCGGCTTTGACCAAATCTTCGTAGACGTTGGTCAATGCGTTGTAGCCATTATTGCCTTTCGCTTCAGCAACTTTCGAGCACACAATTCCGCCGTCTTGTCCTGCATTGGCAGCGATCATCGTCAGCGGTGCGCGGCAAGCTCGCAAGACGATGTTGTAACCAGTCACTTCGTCGGTGGTCAGCGTTTCTGCAGGTGTAACCTGAGTGGAAGCGCGAAGCAAAGCCACCCCACCGCCGGGCAGGATTCCTTCTTCGATGGCTGCGCGAGTCGCATGCAAAGCATCTTCGACCCGAGCTTTCTTTTCTTTCATTTCGCTTTCGGTTGCAGCGCCAACGTTTACCTTGGCAACGCCACCGGCAAGCTTGGCCAGTCGTTCTTCCAGCTTTTCTCGATCGTAGTCGCTCGTGGTGTTTTCGATTTCTCGACGGATTTGGTCAATGCGTGACTTGATGTCGCTCGCCTTGCCACCCCCTTCGATAATCGTCGTGTTGTCCTTGTCGATCAACACTTTCTTTGCGCGTCCGAGGTCAGCCAACGTCAGGGTTTCCAGTTTCTTGCCGAGCGCTTCGAAGACAGGCGTGGCATTGGTCAAGATGCCGATGTCTTCCATCATCGCTTTGCGTCGATCGCCGTAACCAGGAGCCTTGACTGCGGTAACTTGCAAAGTGCCTCGCAATCGATTGATTACCAAAGTGGCCAAGGCTTCGCCTTCGACGTCTTCGGCAATAATCAAGAGCGGTTTGCTTTGCTGAACGACTTGTTCAAGAACCGGTACGAGATCTTTGATGTTGGTGATCTTCTTTTCGAACACCAAAATGTAGGGCTCTTCGAGGATCGCTTCCATGGTACCTGGGTCGGTTACGAAGTACGGCGACAGGTAGCCACGGTCGAACTGCATGCCTTCGACGAATTCGAGTTCATCGTGCAGACTCTTGCCTTCGTCAACGGTAACCACTCCGTCTTTACCAACACGTTCCATAGCATCTGCGAGCAAGTTTCCGATCGCTCGGTCATTGTTGGCAGCGATGCTTGCAACGTTGGCCATTTCCGACTTGTCTTTGATCTTGATCGACATCTTTCGAAGCTTATCGGTAATATCGGCGACTGCAGCTTCGATACCGCTCTTCATTTGGATCGGATTAACACCGGCGACGACTGCTTTGAGTCCTTCATTGAAAATCGCTTCGGCCATCACGGTCGCGGTAGTGGTACCATCCCCAGCGACATCGCTGGTTTTGGAAGCGACTTCACGGACCATCCGAGCGCCCATGTTTTCATAAACGTCTTCTAGATCGATTTCTTTAGCGACTGTCACGCCGTCTTTGGTCACCGTTGGGCTGCCAAAGCTTTTTTGAAGGATGACATTTCGACCGCGGGGTCCCAGTGTTACTTTTACAGCGCGGGCCAATTTGCTAACACCGCGGCGAATTGCTTCGCGTGCTTCTTGATCGAAAGCGATAATCTTTGCCATGAAAAACTCCGTAAACTATTTTGAGTAAGGTGATTTTGAATCGGGAAAAATGGGCCCGAATTAGCCGATGATCGCTAGAACTTCGTTCTCGCTCATCATCAGATACTCTTCGCCGTTGACTTCGATGTTTTCGCCTGCGTAGCTGGTGAACAAAACGATATCGCCAACTTTGACTTGCAGCGTTGATCGGCTGCCATTGTCCAAGACTCTTCCGTCGCCAATGCTAATGATCTTGCCCCGGGTCGGGCGGTCTTTGGCCGAATCAGGCAAAAAGATCCCGCCGCTGGTTTTTTCTTGCGACAATTCTCGTTGCACAACGATTCGATCGCCGAGAGGTACAAGCTTTACCTTGGTCTTTTCTTTGGTTGCGGCGGCCATTGAACTGAACTCCATGCTGGTGAAAGAGGGACTGTGTGGGTGGTTCGAACGGTGCAAAACGCCAAAACGGCATTGCTCCGATGAAGATCGCCCAGAGAGCAACTTTCATGCCAGAGCCAATTTTGAAAAAAATACGACGCGTTGTATTCCGACAAAAATCGTGGAATGGCGTTGTTCAAGCGTATGTCTCGGTCCAGAATAATAATGAAATTAGGTTCCAGATTTTTCCAGTGAAAGTGGATAGTATGCCGATCCGAGTTACCTGCCAATGTGGACAGAGCCTGAACGTTTCCGAAAGCATGGCAGGAAAAACGGGAAAATGTCCGAAATGCCAACAGCCGATTCGGATCCCAGCGGCAACCTCCGCTGGCACTTCTGCTGGAACCGCCGCTCCCGCAAACCCTTCTAGCCAAGCCAAAAAGGCGGGGGTTGCCAAAGCAAAGGCTCCCTCGAGTAGCCCTGTTTTGGCTCCGAATTCTGCGGCAAGCACGATGGCAGGATTGCTCGACCAAGCCGGGCTCGTCCAAAAGTCAGGCATGTTCTGCCCCCATTGCGACCAACCGTCCCGCCCAGGAACGGTGCTCTGCACGCATTGCGGATTCAATTTTTCCGAGGGGACCAAAGTCGAGGGGCACAAAAGCACGGAAAAGAAGCAGTTCGGTAATAAGAACCTTAATGCTGCTGCCGAAATGATGGTTCGCGAAGCGTCGACTCAAAAGCGAATGCTTAGCGCGGGAACGCCTTGGTGGATGATGTTCGCCATGTTGACAGGGTTGGTGATGTTTGTGGCGGGGGCCCTCATCAAAATGGATGCCGTTCAAACAGGTGAAAAGTCCAAAATCGATTGGATGGCCCGCATTCAGCGTGCGGATTGGTTGCCCGTAATGGCAGGTTCCTCGGGCACAGGGATGCTTTTGATCGCCGTTTTCGCTTATATTGCAATGGTGGTTACCGGTTTTTTTGAATCGCGTAAGCAAGGCTTCCTTTGCCTTCTAGTGCCCCTTTACCTAGTCTATTTCATGTTCTCGCGACTGAAGTCCCTCAAGCTTTTTAGCACGGTGGCCATATTTTGGATCACCTCTATCTTGGCGGGGCTTCTGCTTTCGTACGCGTTGCCCAAAATCTAGCGCACCTTCACAGGCTCCAAGTCATGCATACCCGAATGAATTTTCGGTTTCAACCCATCAACTTCGCTCGCTGGCCCGCAATGGCGATTCTCGCGCTTTTGCTGAGTGGTCACGGTCGAGCGCAGGTAGTTCAGTTGCCGACGACAGGAACATTTTCGCTTCAAACCAGCGTGATGGCACCCGATTCCGGCTCCGCATTCTTGGGAGGTTCCAGGGCCAGTTCGGCCAGCACGCGATCACTCGGTCCAGGTTCGATCGCTTTGGGAGGTTCGGCCAGAGCGGGGATGGCCACCGTCCAGGCGACCATCATCGATCTGGAAGAGCTGGATCAAATGATTCGCTCGCAAGCGGGCAGCAAACCCTTTCTCCCCGACTTAGCTACGCCCCCTAAAAAGAAATGGCAGTACCACTTTGGAAATAACCCAAAACCCTCGGCCAAGGCAGAGTACGAATATTTGGCAGCGCTCACGCACGTGGGACCCACCAGTCCTTCCCAGATGAGTTCCGATGTCACCTACTATTTATCGCTCGCAAACAACGCCCAGAAGAGCGGCCATTGGGCGAGTGTTGAACTCTATTACAAACTCGCATGGCAGAGCTTGCCGGAAAGCCGACGTCAAAGCGTTCTAGCTTCGCTCGAGGAAGCGCGAAAGACCGCGGCTGCCAACGAGCAAAATGCAAAAAAATGATGGTCGAAAAAAGCCTTGCTTGACCAGCGGCGACATCGCAGTCCCGGCGTTTCGACACCCACGCGACCGAGTCGATTCGACTCTATAACTAGAGCAGGATCGCCCCATCGGAAGCCGTGCCGGATTCCCACTGACGCCGAACTTCCCTGAGCCCATAGGCGCACATTTCGAATTGCTCACTCAATCGGTGCAGCAAATCCGACGGGGCTTCGGAGTCGTCATCCGCCTCAATTTCGCTCGCAATCTCGTAAGCCAATTTGCCTTGATGGCAGTAGCTGACAAACTGGTCCGAGCGATCCGCACCTTGGAGACCGCGTAACGACTCGGGATAAAGGCCTGTCCAAAAAAGAGTGAAATCTCCGATGTGACGATGCACTTCACGCTTTGCAAGCCCTATGCGATGTTGAGCTTCGGTCATCATCGTGACCACTTCGGTTGCGCGCTGGCCATTCAATTGACGAATCCGGTGCATTGTGTCGGTCTTCGTGAATCGAACCAACAATCGACTGACGTAGTTGACAAGTTCCGTGTCTGCCACTCCAAGTTGCGAATGAAACGCATACTCGGACAGGCCTGCAAAAAACCGCTCAAGTGTTCGATTTAGAGAATGTTCATTACTGTCGTTTTCAAACTGCATGGAAAAGCTCCTCCGAAAATTCAGGAACTGTCCTACTCCTATTCCAAACTATTTACCGGGTTAGGGCAATGTCAAGGTCGAATTGCAAGAAACCCTAAGGTAACCTTTGATTTTCCGTAGGCTTCCTTCTGTTTTCCGAAGGCATCCCTGAACGCCAGGATATGATTCCCATCTTTGCGCCCGAAGGATTCCGTCAAAACCAACCGCTGGCTTTTTATGCGTACCCCATTAGCTTGGCTGAACACCACGTCCAGTCTGCCAAAATTGATACTCGCCTCGTCCGGAATTGGTTTTGCGGTGGTGCTGATGTTCATGCAGATCGGCTTTCGCAACGGCTTATTTGACAGCACTGTCCAAATCTTAAGGCTGCTCGATGCGGACTTGGTGATCATGAGTCCGGCTCGTTACACCGTTCCGAGCGAGCAGCGATTTAATTTTGGTTTGCTGCAGCGAGCCAGCGCGGCCGCCGACGTCCAAAGCGTTCAGCCGCTGTACATCGATCGAGCTCTGTCGGAGGTGCGAGTTATCGGGCATGTCTCTCGATCGATCCGAGCCATCGGTGTTCCTCTTGACGCGAACGTTTTTCTAGACCAATCGATGAACGAAAAATGCAAGCTGCTGCTGGACGCGAACTTCGCGTTAGTGGACCGCAAAAGCAAGACCACCTACGGTTTCGAAAAACGCGATTTGAATAAGCTCCGCAACCAAGAAGTCGAGCTGTCGGGCAAGCGTGTGTTCCTCAAGGAGTGGGTTTCGATAGGAACGGATTTCGTCTACGACGGCTCATTGATTGTTTCGGACCGCGGTGTCGAACACTTTTTTCCGTTCCGCAATGGAA
>JANODW010000319.1:0-1765 GCA_031412875.1 Pirellula sp.
CCTCACGCCGACCTAGGATGGACGGCTGGGTGGCAGGTGGCTGCGAGTCGCTTTCGGCAAAAGCGACCCACGGAACATGACCCACGGAACATGACGTACGGGATAAGCGCAGTGGCTATAAACCGCATTTCATTCGTTGGGATACATGGCCAAAACGCAAGCAATGCACCACACACATGGTCTATTTTATGCTGGGCGTTTCAATTCGATTGGCGGTTACTTCTTCGGCAGCGAAGGTACCTGCAGTGCGTTTGAGTACCATGTTATTTTTCGCCAGCTTGCCAGTGAATTCGATCCGGAGTTCGTTGCCTCCTAAACTCAACAATTCCCAAAACGAAACTTCGTCGCCCGCGCATTTGAGATCCCGCAGTTCGACGGGCCGCTTTGTTCCGTCGAGATCCGCTTCGGCGATTCCCGTGAGCTCTTTTCCATTGTTTTTGAAAGTGAACGTGTACTTCTGCAGCCCGAGTCGCGTATTGAAATCGGCTTTCCACACACCGCTGATTGGGCTCGCCGTTTGAAAGAGCAAGGGCGCAAACTCCTTAAGGCTACGTCTCCAACTTTGCCATTCGTGGGCTGTTTCCGGCGACAGATAGTACTGGCTATTGATGCCTGCTTCTTTTAATGCGATGACCGACTGAGCGGGGTCGCCGCCGCGTCGAGGCCGGTTTGCGTCGCCAACCTCTTTGCTGCCATAACTGACGAAGACCAATTTCACTTTGTCTTTGAACCCCTCGGTTTTGGAAACCTCTTCAGCACTGATAGTCGCGCCGCTAAACAAACCGATGTACGCGAATTTATCCAAATTTCGCATCGTAATGGACTTGGTTTCCATGCTTCCCATAGACAACCCAGCCATCGCTCGATTCGGCTGGTCTGCCAATGTGCGGAAGTTAGAATCGATGTAAGGAACAAGCTCGTGAACAAGAACCTTTTCGAAATGGCTGATATCAAAGTTGGCCATTCCACCCATACGAACTTCGTTGGTCATCCCATACGTCATGACGATGATGAAAGGCCGAGTCTTGGCTTCTGCAATCAGGTTATCCATGATCAAGTTCGCGTGCCCTTGCACTGCCCATCCATATTCGTTTTCACCCCAACCATGTTGGAGATAAAGGACGGGATAACGTGTTTCTAGAGTCTGATCGTAACCCGGCGGAGTATAAACAAATGCCCGGCGAGTGGTTTTCGTGCTGGGCGAGTCGAACAGCACTTCGCGAAGCTGCCCATGAGGAATGGTTCGCACTGCATAAAAATCTTTGTCCTTGGCTGGAACCTCAACGCCACTCCCCCAACGCATCGCGCCAAAATAATACTTGCTGTTCGGATCGGGAACTTCTGCCCCATCGATCTTGATCGTGTAGTAGTGGAATCCCTCGTCCAGTGGGCGCGTGAAACCTGTCCAGACTCCCTTGTCATCCTTCACGAACTCGCTGCTCTCGCGAAAGCTGCACGAAACACTTTTGGCTTCAGGGGCAACGATTCGGATTTTCACTCGGCCCTCCGAGTTGACTTGAGGAAATTCCTTGCCATCTTGATTCGTGGACGCAGGCTTCCAATCGTCGACCGGAACCACTTGTTGCCCCCAAGACACTTGGCTGACCAAGAGAGGTAAAATGAAAAGAATGGGTTTGAGAAGTTGAGTCTTCGACGTCATTGAATCAATCCAGTAAGAGAGGTTGGCGGTTGATAGCGTCTACACCTGCCGCATAGGAGACTGGCAGAAAAATAGTGAGCCGATAGTCTACCCCATTTTTCAACG
>JANODW010000320.1:0-9665 GCA_031412875.1 Pirellula sp.
GAAGCAGCCCAACAAGAATGCCGATGATCGCAATAACGACCAAGAGCTCGACCAGAGTAAAACCTCTGCGTCGCATTCGAGAATTCTTCACCATAAAAATAGCCTTTCAACACAAAACAAGAAACAAAAAAAACAGATCTATACCAAAAGAACTTCTTGCGAAATCCTGTTGAATTCTTGTTCGGTTCGACTTGTTTGTCTCAGATCAGGCGATCGAGACAACCACTATCTAGGGGGAGAGTTAGATAGCGATTGGGGTGAGGTGTGAGTTCCTCAGCATTAAAAACCATTTCCAACAAATGTCAACAGTCCGAGCGACAGTGGAAACGCATGGATGAGAATCGTCTGGTGGATCATCGATCATTTCGGTGTCTAAGACGCCGCTAATGTGGAACGAGGGTGATCTGCTTCGACTTCGTAGCGAAGAGAAGTATTTAAAGGAAAATCAAAAAATAATCCACAATTAATTTTTCTGAGTATAAGTCAGGGCTTCGCCTCCTGGAGCTGTTCCAGAAGTGTTTTGGCCATGGCGGCCAATTCCATGTCCTCTGAGTTGGCTAGTTTTCGAAGATCGGTCCCAAACGCCCCTTGAGCAAACGGCTTGTCTTGAGGATTTACATCCATGGCCCAGCCCAAATCTGCGACGGCTTCCAACTGAGTCTCGCGGTCTCCAGAATTCAGATTGGACTTCAGACCATCCTTGAGCATTTCCGTAAACAACTGGGACGGCTTCGGCCTTTCGATAACAAAGCGGCCAAATCGGTTCGCGATCTGCGCCCCGATCAAAATGAGCGCAACCGCTACGCCTCCCATCAGCAACCCAAAGAGACCGCAACCGGCAAGGGCGCGGCCTGTGTTGTTCTTTTGCATTAAGACTATCCTTGGACGAGTGAGGGGCTGAAACATACCAGCCGTAGTTTGGAACCGTAGGTTTGGACCGTAGTCCCGATCGAACAAACGGACGGGACAACGGTCCCATCCTACGGCAGTATTGATCCTGCCGCTCGCCTTATTGGCTAAGTGCGGCGATGGTTTTTGAAATGTGTGTTGCATGGTCGGCAAATTCCAGTCGCTGCAAGTCGTCTACGGTCAGCGATTCCGGGTAGCTGGTCATAACGATTTTTCGCAGCCGTTGGGTGCGTTCGTCGGTCGCGCAATAACGTCCATCCAACATGCCAAGTTCCTCCGCGTTGAGCATGACCCGCAATCGCAGGCATGCCGGCCCCCCTCCATTTCGCATGCTCTGATCCAACGGCAAGTACCTCGCGCGTTGAATCGGATTTCTTGGGTTTGAAATCCATTCTGGAACGAGCGCCGACACGGCAGGCGATTCCATGCATTGCACTGGGCAAAGCAACTCCATTTGGTTTCGTTCGACGGCGAGCAACTGACTATTGAACAAATAGGTTCGCACCGCTTCTGCGAGGGGGAGCTGTGAATCCAAAACACGGACTTCCTCGATAGGTTCTCCAGTTGTTTCGAGAAATGTTTTGCGAATCGCTTCGACGGCTTGCTCCCCTTTCTCAAAAGCAAATTCATGATAGAGGAGCCAGTTTTGGTGGCTCGTGGCGATCACATCGTTATGAAAGACGCCCGCATCGATCGCTCGTTCGGACTGCTGAACAAACACGCACTTCGTCGTGTCTAATCGCAAGCAACTCGCCGCGCGGCGGGCAGCGAACTCCGATTGCCTCGGAGTGAATCGTGTTCGGTTCGTTTCGGCAGGACCATAGACGAAAACATGGATCGCATTGTTTTTATCGGATCCACAAAGCCGCATGTGATTGGCAGCTCCCTCGTCTCGCAGCGAAAAAACCGACGGCAAGGGATCGTGAACGCGAACGTTGCTCACGTGGCGAAACATCGCGCGCAATTGGTCGCGTCGTTCGATCGCTTCTTGGGCGCGATGCAGGTTGCAACACAGATTGGCTGGCAATAAGTGCACTAGGCGATCCAGCGTGTCGCTCGAAGGCGAGACCGTGGCGGCATTGGCAGTCCACATGAATGCAGAGCTATATGCAGCCGACAGCACACTCGGGGCTTCGTCCCAACAACGCCGAAGCGCATCCCGTCGATCGCCGCCAAAACCTAGCGATTCCAGCCACAACCAGTTCGGTCGCGCCGGTGGAGGCAAGTAATATTGGCCCACCCCGAGGCCTGCGACCAGCTCCATCTTTGCAATCCCCTCCAGGGCAGCCGCCCGAGGATTGGATTGGCTGTTTTGACTTGCAAGGCTCGCAAGGTTGCCTACCCCCAATCCGCCGAAGTGATGGGTTGGTCCAATCATGCCATCGATGTTGATTTCAGTATTCATGCACAGGAGCTCTCATGATTTAAAAGATCCCCTGCAATCCCGGAGGCAAACTGGTAGGGGTCGGGAGCTCGTGCATTTCGATCGAGGCGACCGGATAGCTGCAATAGTCCGCCGCAAAGTAACCGCTTGGCCGGTGGTTGCCGCTGGCCCCGGTACCACCAAATGGCAGCTTGCCACTTGCGCCGGTGGTAGGGGAGTTCCAGTTGACGATGCCGGCTCGCACATGATTCACAAAATGTTGATAGGCGGAGCGATCGTCGGTCAATATGCCAGCCGCCAACCCATACTGCGTCCGGTTGGCGCACTGGATGGCGTCGTCCAGATCGGTTGCTACCGTTGCGGTCAACAACGGTCCGAAAACCTCTTGGTCCTTCTCGAACGGCTTGGGAAGGAAAACGAAGCCTGGAGAAATTTGAGCGCCGCAACGCGAATCGACGATCGCTTCATTGAGTATCTCTGCGCCAGCGGCCAACAACTCACGCTGTGCTGCCACGGTCTCTTCTGCCGCTTGAGACGAAACCAGTGTGCCCATAAACGGTTGTGTCTGCGCCAGCGGGTTTCCAACTTGAATCTTTGAGATCGACAAACTCAGCTCTTCGAGAAACCCCTTGTTTTCGTCGCAGTCGACCACGATCAATCGGCGCGCGCAGGTACAACGCTGGCCACTGGTAATGTAAGCGGACTGAATGATGATCGCGATGGCCGCTTGCCGGTTCTTGATCCGATCGACCACCAAAGGATTGTTGCCACCCATCTCCAACGCCAACAGGCATTCCGGCCTTCCAGCAAGCTGGCGATGGATTTGCTTGCCCGCCGAGTAGGAGCCAGTGAATAAAACTCCGGCAGTTTCCGCAGCATCCACGGCCCACTTCGCTTGCTCGACCGCGCCGTTGGCTAGTTCCAAAACACCCTCTGGCAGTTCTGCGGCTTGCCAAGCTCGGCTTATCCAGTCGCCTACCGCAGGCGCCTTCTCGCTGGGTTTGAAAAGGATGGTATTTCCTGCCAGCAACGCGGGAACGATATGCGCTCCTGGCAAATGCAGGGGCAAGTTATACGGACCGAGGACGACCATCACACCCAACGGCCTGAACCGCGTTGTGGAGAAGGAGGTGCCGGTCCCGACCACCGACGTCCAGCGCCGCTTGCGAATCGCATCGATCGCATGCTCTACTTTGGCCATCGCCGACACGACTTCCAAGTCGCTCTCCCACAACGGCTTCCCCGTTTCCAACGCAATCGTCTGCGCGATGGCGTCGCGATGGCTCTGCAGGAAACTGGCGTATCTTTGCGCATGTTGGATTCTCTGTTCAAGCGATGTTTGCGACCAATGCGCAAAGGAAGCATGTGCCCGCAGCACCGCTTGATGGACCTGTTGCTGGGTGGCCCAGCGGCCTTTCCATGTCACCCTATTGTCGACGGGACTGCGACGCTCCAACAGGCTATCGTCGTGTTCGAGAGTTTGGTTTCCAATCGCTTGCATCGAAAATACCAATCGGATTGAGGTTCATGCGTCTTTACGGGAAGGTCACGGTCCAAACACCTCTCTGGCCAAACTTTCGTTTCCCCCTACGCGACTACACCAAGCCGACGGCTTTGGTTTACGCTTGGGCGAGTCGGTCAGAGATCGCAAGGATTTCGTGAAGCAAACGTAACTTGTGTGGGTCGTTGGATAGCAGGTTTTCCGTGGGAGGAATCGCATGCGATTCCGAATGCCCCCCTCTCGCATTCTGTTCATCGCCCAGCCCCGTAGTTATTTGGCTCTTGGCCAAAATGCGCTCACGCAACTCCGTCGCGTTTTCTAGGCCTTCCATCAAACCCACATGCGAGCCCATCGATTGCCCCTCATGCCCCATCCCTCCCCCGCCGGCCGTCATGACCATCACGTTCGCAAACCCAAACCAGCGCTGAACGGGCCCTTGTGCAATGTGTACGTTCTGAATGTTCTCAAAGGTAATGGTCGTCTCGTAAATGCTCCAAATACCACGGCGAATACGAACACTCCGGTCGGTCAGCACGTACCAAGTCGTGTCGTACCGCAAATGGATCGCAATGTAGGCGATAATGTCAGGCGCGATAATCACGAACAGCCAAAGAGGAGCGGTCAGCAAAGCACCCAGTGGCCACCAGTAAGCGAACAGGGCCCACAGCACCGTCAGCGCTATGTCGACCGCAGCCAGTCCAAACCAAAAGAAGAATTTTCGGTACCGCAAATAGGCTATCGACGGGCGCAAGTACTCGACCGACTCTCCCTCCATCGACGGCAACGACGGAGGCCCCTCAGGCAAACAAAAATAGCCTGTGAGAACGCCCCAAACTCCTTGGTAGCACCATTTGCATGCTTCATGGACCAACCCGGACTCCTTCATGAATCGGTCCCCGACTTGCGAGAACCCTTCTCCGCGATCAAAGCCAGATTGTCTCGAATGCCTCGCAGCAACGCGATGACTTCGTCCTCCGAAGCGGTCCCGTTTGCCATGGCGAGGGGCTGACCCAATGCAGGCGGGGAAACAGAAGCCGCGTTTCCAACCCCTCTGGCACCTCGCATGCGTTCATAAAGCCAATCACGCACGGAATCGGGATCGGTCATGCCCTCGAGCACGATCTCCGGCGTCGCATTGCCCGAAGCCGTTTGGACGCTCACGCTCGCAATCCCAAGCCATCGTTGGATCAGATTCCGATTCACATGAATGTCTTGGATACGGCGGAATGCGACGACCACCTCTTTCCGAAAAAAGAGTCCTATCTGCATCCTCAATCCCGTTTCCTCGAATCGATATCGCAACGTGTTGTATCGAATGATCAATGACGGGATCGCGATGATCAAACCGGGACCGGCCAAAAGTCCCGTCAGGAGATAGTAAGTCAATAGCTTGGGAGAAGGACGCTCAAGAGCGGCAGTGTCGAGAACGGCGGTGTCGAGTTGGGTGGGATACGTATTCATCCCAACAATATACCCGATCCTGTGCGCCGCTAGGGCCGCGATCCCATCCGAACGTGGGAGGCACCTTACACCCCGTCAAAACCAAGGCGACTATCGAACCTTGCATGAGAATCGGACCAAGCCGCCGTCGCCTGGCTTGAGGCCATCCTCAAGCTCCCATCGCAGGATGGAGGACCCGACGGTGTTGGGAGAAATGGAGAAATTGGCTGCCACGCTGGCTTGCTGGCTCTTGTCGACGTACTCCAACCTGGGTGCCAACGAATCGGTCACGACCAAACTTTTGAGCGGTTGCTCGCCCACGTTGTCAAAGCGAATGGTGAAGGAAATGATGTCGCCAGGGTTGGCCATTTGATCCGAAGCGACCTTGCACAAACGGATGCGTGCGCCCTTGAATTCATACAGCGTCACATCGGCCGCGCTCTGCGAAGCCGTGATCTCAATCGCTTCTGCTCCATCGATGATCACATGCAGCTCATCGACGTTGGTCCAACCTCTAGCGGCCGCCGTCGATTTGGCCAATTTGGCAAGATCTGTCCGTCGCAAATCTCCATTGCGGATCAAACTGAGGTCTTCAAACGGCTTGAAGGCATCGCTGACGGTAACCATGGGGAGCACACGTTCGGCTGGCATGAGGCGGCTTCGATCGCGAAACGCTTCGACGACTCGCACGTTATCGCTGTTCGAGGATTTGACCGGCTTGGAAACATGGATCGGCGGCAACTGATCACGCAGTATTCCCGGACCATCCGGTTGCAATGTCGATCTTGCTCGCATCGCAATCTCTCTCTCTTGACTGGATTGACGCTTGCGAACACTTGCAAATCGGGGCGCATAGATCGCAACGCGGCAACCGCTCTCCACATTGGTTTTGCCATCTGCCGTCTCGTACTGAATCACGGTGTCTTCGGCGTCCAACCCAACTTGGCTAAGGTCCTCTCGCAATCGCACTTTGGGATCGTGATCTCCCCCATCAAAAATGAACTCTTGCGCGTCGGTGGTTCGGGGAACCGCGAAGCCTTCATCCTGCATCGTTTGGCCGCATCCTCCCGAACAATGGGCTGCACCGCAGTTTTGGCAACCGCTGTTGCCGGACAATCTTGGGAAGACCGGTTTGTAAACGCCGGATCCGCCGCAGTTGCATTTCCCGTCAGCGTGCGTATGACCGGCCCCCCGTCCATGACTTGCTGTGGAGATACTGGGCCCCTGGGACGGTGGTGCACCTGCGCCTACGAGCATTGGCATCGACGGGTTCCCCATGGCAACTCTCGGAATGTTTTCCGAAGCCTGCGATCGCCCAATAGGCGCATACTTCGCGGTGTTTACGGGCTTTGCAGGGTTTACTGGCTTCGCAGGGTTTGCAAAATTTGCAGCGGCTGGATACTGCGCTTGTACGACCTGCGGTGAAGGACTACTCGCCTTGCCCACCGGCATATCGTAGATCGCCTGTTGATTGGAAGTGTCGGCCGCAGGCGATCCCGCCGGTACTTGGGCCGATGCCAATTGGGTCAATGGATCGATCGTCGGCGACGTCTTTGGAGCAAGCGGTCCGGAGGGTGGAGCAAGCGGTCCGGACGTGGGATCGGCTCCCTGAGATTCAGCCAAGCTCAATTGCCGCACGGTCAGATCGGGCCGGGTCGAAACGCCTGCTGCGTTGTTCTGCGCACCTACCCACGAGAGTTGCCGGCTCTGGCAGCCACTGCCCAAGGAGAGCAACCCAACGACGACGAGGGAGCTCGGCAATAGTCTTCGGTGCAACAATTTGTTTTGTGCGTGCATAGCGAATGGCTTCTGATTAGGAACCTTAACGGCGATCGGAAATAGATCCGGAATTCGCAGTGATGGGCCACTTGCCCTCGTCGATCAATTGCTGCTTCGTCGGAATCACTTTGAGCGTGGACCATGCAGGGCATCCGTAAAGAAATGCGTCCCAATCTTGGCCTTCGGTAATGTTGGGGACTCGCGATCCGATGCGGAGAATGGCGACCGGTCGTCCGAGTTGGTCGGCCATTCGCAATGCATCTTGATGCGGTTGCAAATCGAGCACACGCTGAGGCTTTCCGGCTGTATCGACCGGCTCGGCAACTTGATTGTCCTCTAGGTAGATGACACGCATTACCATCTCGCCACGGGCGGCGTCCGCCAAGTCGTCCTCGTCAATCTCAACGGGAATGGGGAATCGATGCTCTCGCTCCGCAGGGGGATGGGTCCTGTCGATCACTTCCAAAGTGGGGAACAGCTCCATCTCGGGTTCGTTTTCGATGCCTGTGATCCGCATGCGATAGACCGACCCAATCATGACCGCGATCCGCGCTTCCTGAGGAAGCTCGGGAGCAAACTGACCGGCGTCTGCCATGCTGACTCGCATCCCCTTTGGACCGCGAATCTCAACGGCCTGCCAAAGCCCGCGCAGTTCCGGCTTGCGGCTGAGTTGGATAGCTCCGATCTGGCCCGGCGGGAAATGGTCCTTGATCAACGCATGGTTTTGTTTTGGCAACGGTTGGTAGTTGGATTGCGCATGCGCCGTTCCCGAAAAGAACATCGCCAACACACACAGCGCGATGGTCGTTAACCATGCGATCAGCAGTGTCGGGAAAGAGATTCGTGTACGCATGACGGGATTCCTAAGCACGGGAGCAACCGAAGCACCTTGATATGCATTTTGTGAATAAAAAGTCCCGCCAAACGGGCAGGACTTGCTGAAATCCACTGTGATTTTCGTCACCCGCGAGTTCCCTTCACCGATCGGCTCACACACGGGTGAGCCTCCAGAGACGGAGCCGCAAGGCAACGCGATCCACTCCTCTAGCGAACTTGGCCTGGTGGGCAATAAGCACCCGGTGCACCCGAAGCACCACCTGCACCCGCTGCCCCACCAAATTGATTCGGTGCAACGGCTCGACTCGCGTCGTAGAAGTGCGGCCTGCCGGCCGGGTAGCCCGGATGGATGTTCTGCTCTTTGATATGGAAACGGCTCGGTGGCGTTGGATAGCTATATCCAGGTTGCTGCTTTACCGTACCACGCATGGTTGTCACCGGATCCGGAATGTTCGAGTGCGTCCGGTTGCGAATGATGTGGTTCTGCAATCCTGCAGGAGCGCCAAAAGGAATGTGCGGAGGACCCACCAGACCAATCGGCGTGCCGCTTTGAGGCATTCCGTATTGCGGCGCTGTCACCCCCGAAACCATGTTCGGTGGATTGTTTGCTGGTCCAATAGGGCTTCCGTCCGGACCACAAGTGGTTCCGTTGCCATCGATGAACGCTCCCGGAGGCAACATCCCGCCTCCCATGGCACCTGCATAAGCGCCGGACATTTCAATGTCCTTGTTACCCAGGCGAATGATCGCCAAGATCGATCCGCGACGGTCTGCTTCGACAATCGGGTCCAAGCCAGGCTCAAGGCGTGTGCTGACCAAAGTATCGATCCCAGAAATCGCGTCGCCTTGGAACTCGGGATCGGGCAAGTAGATCACTTTGGTTACAAAGTTGCTCGACAACGCTTGATCGAGATCCTCTTCGGTAAACTGAACCGCGATCGCGTTGTGGGCCAAGTAAGCCGCGGTGCGATAGCTGGCCGTTCCGACTTCCAGCGTTGGATAAAGCTCGACCCCTTCGCGACCCTGAATCTCTGTCAGCTTCAATCGAAAAATGCCGCCTTGGGCAAATTCCAATCGACCAGGCACGACCAAAGGATCGCTGGTGAACGTGCTGTCGCCAACAATGTCGTACAAGATTTTCATCGACTGCGGCTGATTGAACAGCACTTGAACCGTCGGGATCGTGGCTCCAACACCGTAGGCAGGGGCTGCAATCGTCTCTGGCATCAAGACACCCGGGCCGGGACCTCCGACCATGGGGCCTGGTTCAGCCAACCGATTGGCTGGCGGCATGTTGTACTGACGGCCACCAAAGTGATCGCCTGCGTGTACGCTGGAAAGAAGTCCACACTGGGAGAGGATGCATGGAGCGCCCAAACCCAAAGCAGCCATTAGGCTAAAGTAATTTCGATTTTTCATTTTATTCCCCCCTGGAACTTGTTGGGTCTAGCCGGCTTTATCATTAGGCCACCGCGACCGACGTTTTTCCACCTGGACAACACGCCTGCGATCGACCTACAATCCGGCTCGTTGGACACTAACGCGTATGTTCGGCACGTTTGGACCGCTTTCTTTGGTAAAACCCATACAACTTGCCCATGCAGATCGAAAGATGGAATGCCAGCACTCTGATGCTCGCCTTTTTTGCTCTCAGCCTGCTGTTGGTTTGGGAACCTAACGGGTTTGCCCAAGGAACGCCCGTCACCCAAAGCCCCACTCTGCTAACAAATACCGCCTCTAAATCCATCGCCGCTTCTCCTAACGACACCCAATCCCAGTCCCAGTCCCAGTCCCGGCAAGTCGTCACGATCGATC
>JANODW010000321.1:0-7051 GCA_031412875.1 Pirellula sp.
TGCAGTCCAAGCGATCCTGCGCTGCAATTGGCCCGGAAACGTCCGGGAATTAAAACATCGCCTCCAAGCCGCCGCCGCGATGGCGAATTCGAACACCCTCACCGGTGCTGACATCGGACTGCACGATGCTCAGCCCCATCCCGATGCAAGCGAGTTTGAGGAGTATCTAGACATGCCTTTGAACGAAGCGAAACTGCTGCTGACTGAAAGATTCGAGCGAGCCTCCATCGAACACGCGCTGAAGCTGGAGTCGAACAACATTAGCGCCGCCGCCCGAAGATTGGGAATGCACCGACAAAGTTTGCAGCAAAAGATTAAGCAATTGGAGTCGGGCGAAATCAAATGATCCATAGGCGAGCGGCAGGATCATTACTACCGTAGGATGGGACCTTTGTCCCTTCCGTTGGTGAGTTCGGGAGAGGCTCAATTGAAAAAGGCCGAACAACCCATCCGTCCACGACTGAACTTAAGTGTTTCTAATTGCTTGCACAACTTTGCATTTTATTGCCCACCGATTGCGATTCTGATTCAAGACTTGGACTAGATTGCTTGCAAAACATTGCTGAAATGGCATCGTGTTGAGCAACGGAATCTGTTAGAGTCCCCAGCCATGTTTCCAGTTAAATTCACCAGATACATCCTTTGGGATGTGATGAAAATCTTTGCGCTGTCGTTGGTAGCAATGACGCTGGTGATTTCATTGGTTTTTGTTGGGCAGAAATTGGTGGACGAAGATGTAAGCTATCTGTCGATTGCCAAACTGATGCCTTATATCTTTCTGATTGCGCTCCAGTATTCGGTCCCGGCGACAATATTGTTTTCCGTATGTTGCGTGTACGGACGCATGTCGGCAGACAACGAGATCATCGCAATCAAAAGCGCTGGCATTTCGCCGATGTGTGTTTTTCGTCCAGCCGTGGTCTTGGGCGCTCTGGTCAGCGTGCCATCGGTTTGGTTGAATGATCTGGCTGTCTCGTGGGCCGCACCAGCGATGGAGCACATCGTGCTCCGGTCGCTCGAGGAGATCATCTATCGGGGGTTGAGTTCAAAAAAATCCTACAATACAGACAAGGGGTTGACTATTCATGTGCAAGAGGTCAAAGACCGATGGTTGATCAAACCGAAGATCTGGATGCAAAGCGACTCGCAACTGAAAACGATTGTAGCCGAATCCGCTAGGATCTCCATCGATCGCGAAGAAGACAAAATGGTGATCGAACTGGTAGATTCCTTTTTCGATATCAATGGCGAAAAGCAATTTTCATCCCCTCGGTCATGGATCATTGATGTTCCCTTGAACCTCGCTTCCAATAAAGGGACGAAAGAGCCCAGGCCGGCCCAGTTTGCAATCGGGCAAATCCCAGGCGAGATTTCTCGACTCAACGGACAAAACATGCGTCGACGCGAAATGCTCGCGACCCGCTTTGCAATCGCGCTGGCCTCCGGCAGATACGTTTCTCTAAACGATGATAAGTCTGCAGAAATAAGCAATGAGCTGGCGAATACCGAGAAGAAACTGTCGCGACTCAAAACGGAACCGATGCGTCGTTGGGCTTTGGGTTTTAGTTGCCTCGCCTTTGTTTGGATGGGAGTTCCCTTGGCGATCTTGATTCGCAGCGCGGATTATTGGTGGACGTTTGGAGTTTGCTTTATCCCTGTGCTGCTGATCTACTATCCCATATTTGGATTGTCGCTATCCTTTGCCAAATCGGGCGCTTGGCCGGCTCCCAGTTTGTGGCTGGGCAACATCACCTTGGCCTTGATTGGGACTTGGCTAATGCGCAAAATAGTGCGAACTTAGTTTGCGATATGTGAGGTGCGGCGCAAGTTGGCCAATGAGGCGTGCGGCAGGCTGAAACATACCAATTGTAGTTTGGGACCATTGCCCCGAACATACGGACGGGACAAATGTCCCATCCTACCTAACTCGACGCAGGCATGGAACATTTGTGAAAATCCCTGACTACCGCGGCTCGCAGGGCGTCAATATCAACATGACCCCCATGATCGATGTTACGTTCTTGCTCATCATATTTTTTTTGGTGAGCAGCCACCTCGCGAAGCAAGAAAACTTCCTCAAGCTCGATCTGCCCACTGCTACGGCGGCCACCGATGATTTCTCGGATGTTCCGACCATGACCATCCAAGTGCTCGCGACGGGAGAGTATTTGGTCGCGAACCAAACGATGAGTCTGGTTCAAATGCGGCGTGCAATTCTCACTCGCAAACAAACGGAAATAGCTCCGCTGCGGATCCGTATCCGTACCGACCAGATGGCCGAGTACCGGCATATTGCAGCTCTTCTAAAACTCTGCTCAGCGACCGGCAATACGGACATCGTGTTTGCCGTGTATGAAGGAGACAGATTATGAAAAGCTCCTATTCCAACCCATCCAAGCGCGCGTCGGTCGATAGCATGATGACCCCGATGATCGATGTCGTGTTTTTGCTCCTCGTTTTTTTCTTAGCGACTTCTTCTTTTCAACGACTTGAAAAGACTCTCCCCAGCGCGGTCGCTTCGTCCGCCAGCGCCGCCCAAAGCGGGAACTCGGCACAGCAGGAACCGCAACAGAATTTCACTGACCTCAGCGACATTGTTGTTCGAATCGTTAAGAGCAAAGACGCGCTAGCCCCGAACTCTGTCCAGTACTCTCTCAACAAAGAATCCATTCCAACGCTCGAACTCCTAACCAATCGCATCCGTCGCATTCTGCAAGTGCGGCCGGACATCCCGTTGGTGATCGATCCCGAGGACGATGTCTCGGCGGGAGAAGCGATTCGCGTCTATGACCTTGCTCGGGCCAATGGCTCCGTTGCCGTATTTCTGGTGGCCCGATAGCCGCTTGGTTTACAGACTCTTTTGTCGCAGGTCCGCTTTGACAGGCATTGCTGTCGGACTTGTTTGTATGAACTTCGGAGCGGTGATGCGGCGATGCGATTGATGCGTTACCTCTAATTCTTCGGAACTGTCCTTCACTTTTGACAGCGATTGCACCGCATCCTTGCGCATCATTTGAAGTCCATTGACGACCGCCCGCGGAGTCGGCCAGTGCTCTTCCAATTTTCGCCCCCACTCGTGCAATCTTTGCAAAAGCTGCTGGTCGATTCTACGCACGCGGGTGGCCGCCCGTGCGATCACCAATTGCTCATCTTTACGCAGTTGCCATAATTGCACGATCTCTTCGAAATCGATGGGTTCATAGGATTGGTGTAGGAAAATGAAATCTCCCCGCGCCAAGCAAATAACCGATTCCACCGCTTGGGCCGGCCCGACTGCAGTGGCATTTCGAACGACGTTCACTTGAGGATACGCTCTGCGTAGATCGTCCAATACTTCGGGTGTCGCATCGGAAGATTGGTCGTCGACCACAATCAACTGCACGTCTGGACTCATGTCGCAGAGCAGCTCTAAAAGGCCTTCAATTCGCGGTCTGATTTGCGATTGGCGATCTCGAACTGGGAAGATGATACTTATGGATTCGCGCATGCAATGACTCGTCAGAGGATTGGGCTGAGCTCAGCCTCTACTTCGTACCACAGAAATACGTTTCTGTGGTATCGGATCGGAATGCCTTTTAGTTCCGCCGGGGCTAAAGAATTCGGTTTTTTGGGAACGTAGGGATTGTGGGGGGAGTGGTTCATCGTCAAAGAGGCGGGTTCTTTTTTGGCATTTGCTCTTGCGCACATCGTGTCCTACCGTTCCGCATCGGTTCTCTCGGACCAAGCAAGATTTTCCGATTGAATCGATTATTCCAATTCCGTACGCGTTATCCAACATCGCTTGTAATTCCTATGTCCAGTACCAACATACGGTCCACTCGTTCGCTTCTTCCTGTGTTGATGCATGCAGCCGATTCGCTCATGCTCTGTGCAACGTTGCCGCTGGTGCAGTGGTTGACGCAGCAACCCCAGAACGATGCGACCACGATTTGTAGCCTCGTCGGATGCGTCACGTTGTTTCTGGTGGGGGAATTGTTCGGGATCTACAAGCCTGGTCGAGGCCGTTCGGCCGACCATGAAGTGGCCTTGGTCACCGCTGCATGGACCGTGAGCTACATATTGATCTTGCTGCTGGGGCTGTTTTCAAGGACTGCAGACTCGTTTGCAAGATCCTCCATAATCACTTGGTTTTTTGTAGGTGGACTGTTTCTTCTTTGTACCCACATGATCCTCCGATGCTTGATAGAGATGCTGGGTAGCCGCGGGATCGGCCTGAGGAAAACAGCCATCGTCGGCGCCAACCGTTTGGGTCTCGAAATCGCCCGCAATGCCAAGCTGTCCACCGATAGCGGTATGAAGGTCTACGGTTTTTTTGACGACCGTGGCGACGGTCGCCGATCCGATATTTCTGAGAATCTGCCTCCGTTTTTAGGCGATTGCGACAAACTCATGGAGAAAATTGAAACGGGTGAAATCGACACGGTACTGATCACGCTACCTATGCGGGCGGAATCGCGTATCCAGTCGGTACTCGATCGGCTGGCTAACACGACAGCCTCGGCATACATTGTTCCCGATTTCTTTGTTTTTGAATTGCTTCATTCGAGATGGACCCACGTTGGAGGGTTGCCGGTCGTGAGTGTGTTTGAGTCGCCGATGTACGGCGTTGATGGATGGTTGAAACGAGCTTTGGATTTAACGTTTAGTTTGATTGGCGTCATCCTCGTTTCGCCAGTACTTTTGACCTGCGCCCTCCTGGTCCGATTTTCATCGCCCGGCCCGATTTTTTTCCGTCAGAAACGATACGGCTTAGATGGCAAGGAGATCTTGGTGTGGAAATTCCGGTCCATGGTTACATGTGACAATGGCCCAGTTGTCAAACAGGCAACCAAGAATGATCCTCGCATCACTCCCGTCGGTGCGATCCTTCGCAAAACGTCGATGGACGAATTGCCGCAACTTTTCAATGTCATCCTAGGATCGATGTCTTTGGTCGGGCCACGCCCGCACGCCAACGCTCACAATGAACATTTTCGAAAACTCATCCGCGGTTACATGATGCGTCACAAGGTCAAGCCTGGGATTACAGGACTTGCGCAAGTGGAAGGAAGTCGAGGCGAAACCGATACGGTAGAGAAAATGGAGGCCCGAATTTCTCTGGATCATCGATACATTCGCGATTGGTCGATATGGTTGGACATGAAAATCCTATTCAAGACCTTCTTCGTGGTCCTTCGTCGCGACGCGTACTAGGTCAGCGAGAAAAATGCCATTCAGGGTCCGTATATCGCGACTGCATCAAGCTGTTCTTCTCGTTCTGGACCTGGTCGCTGTGCGGGCTCGATGGCCATGGTTTTGTCGCCTGCCATACGGCAGACAATTGCCGCTCTAATTCCTGTCGAAGGTCCGTTGGGAGGATGGCAATGGCCGGCTCGATCAAGTTGGAAAAAAAGGAGCCTTGATCACTCCGCATTCGTTATTCTGGCGGTCGCGGTGGCTCGCGCAGTTAGCGAGCCACCGCGTCCAAAGGCATCGAATACATAATCGTGCCATGATAGAGCATCCAGTTTCGCTTGCACCGCAACGCGTTGCCTGAAAACTTTCGATCCCCGACGGTCAAGTCGCAAGTGCCACGTATCGCGATTGGCAATTCGATTCGAAAGGAATCGATCGTCGCCTGTACCGCATCGCGAATGCGTTCCATTACCTGGCGATGGGCGACATCCAAGGACCGCCAAGCAGGCCGCCGTTGATAGGACAGCAAGACCGAATACATCAGGCAACCTGGGCCCGCGACGATCGACGCGCCCCCGCTGACTCGCCTGAGTATCGGGACAGCGTCTCGCAAGCATTCCTCCATCCGAACTTCTTCCGACCATTTGCTGGCACGGCCGAGCACAACGCAGGGGGATTTCAATTCCCACAGCCGCAGCACTTCATCGGCCCATCCCTCTTCATCGGGTTGCCGATCCGCCACTTCGACCAGCGCTTCGTCCATTGCCAAATTTTCTTCGGCAGTGGGTAGCGTTTGAGCGAGCAAGTACATAGTGGATGTGGCGTGAATCGAACGTTGGAGACTAGATCAATGGCAACAGCTTCGAAGCGATCACGGTGACCACGAGGCCGCTCACAGCCAATCCGATGGATAGGACCGACCATGTCTTGAGTGTTTCGCGTTGCGTCATGCCACTTAAACGGCTCACGACCCAGAATCCGCTGTCATTCATCCATGAACAAGTCATTGCGCCGTATCCAATTGCCAGATAGACATAGACGGGATGGCAACCAAGCGATTCCGGACTCAGCATCGGAGCGACCATTGCGGAGGTCGTAAGCATCGCCACCGTGGCACTCCCTTGAGCGACTCGGATAACGGCTGCAACAATGAACGACAAAAAGATAAGACTGATGGCTTGTCCTTCGGCTGCTGCTTTCACTGCATCGCCAACCCCTGCCGCTCGCAACATACCGCCAAACGCGCCACCGGCGCTGGTGATCAGGATAATCATCCCTGCCGTTTCCAGCGGAGGTCCCACTAGCTGTTCCATCTTTTCCAGTCCAAAATGGCATTGTTTGGCCATAACCCATAACGCCAACCCGGCGCCTATGAACAGCGCAATGTTTTTATGCCCAAAAAAATCGACAAGCTCCCTGAGGCTATTGAAGTTCGCTTCGCCTAACCATTGATAAAACGAAACGCACCACGCAATCTGACGATCGTCCGGGGCAGTCGCTCCGTCTTTAATCACTTTAAACAGAGATGAGAACCCAATCAGTACGATAGGCAGAATGACAGGTAGGATGGACCAAAAGAAGGAGGGCAAGCTTGATTCGGGTTTATCGACCTCCTCGCCAGCGACGTGTTCGTCCCGCAATGGAATCTCCATGCGGGAGTTTAGGAACACGCATAAAGCGTAGCCCACAACTGCAGGAATGAGTCCGCCAAGCAATCCTGCAGCGAGGGAGAACCCCGTATCGATATTGAGGTTATCGACCATCGCCAACGGACCAGGGTGCGGGATGGTCAGTCCATGCGTGATCATGCCACCGGTACACACACACAGAATGTAAAGCAGATAATCCTTGCCTGTTCTGAGCCGCAATGCCTTGG
>JANODW010000322.1:0-5254 GCA_031412875.1 Pirellula sp.
CGAGTCGAGATCACCGGCCCCTGGCCTGCCTATAGCTTTTGTCCATCGTTATCGCCCTTACCATGCACGGAGGCAGCATGAACCCCACCCAGAACCCTCTCACCCACCTAGGCTCAGATGCATTGGGAACTCGCTATCTACTGCATGCGATTCTCGGGAATGCATTCGTCGAGACGCAAACAATTCAGTCGATAAAAAGGCTGGGCGCCATCCAAGTTCTCGATGTCGATGGCCTCCGTATCGCCGCTCGTAGGATGCTAAATATTCACGACCTGCACGATCCCACACAAGAGCATATGCACCTCTTCCACGACGCGGTCGGTGAACTGCACCGTTTGGGAGATGTATTGCCCTTCCGATTCGGTACCCTCATCGCTGCCGACGCGCTGGAGCCATTTGTCGCTCCTCAAAAAGAACATTTCCTGGCACGCCTTGACCAAATCGCCGGCTGCACAGAAATCAACGTGCGCTGGGCCATTCCTGCAGAAAGCGGTGACCAGGCATCGCACCCGGCAGGTTTGGCCTCGCGAAAACCAGAATCCAAGCCCATGCCTTTGATCCATGAGAAATCGCAGGCAGGCGAAAAATCGAAATCCGGCCTGGAGTACTTGAGAGACAAGCGGCAGGCCAAAATCAAGGATCAATACGCCGAATCGCTCGCCGCCCAATCCGCAACGGATATGCACCAACGTCTCGGGGCCGACTGCGTCGCGGTGCGATCCAGCGTTCGTTCGATGAAAGTCGTTTCCCCCACGGGAGATGGAGAACGGGTCTACTCGCTCACTCGGGTGGATCTATTGGTTCGACGCAACGCGCATCCGCACATGATGCAAATGGCATGGTCTGCGCCACTGGGCTCTGCGAAACCAACGCTCGTGAGTGGCCCTTGGCCTCCGTTTTCATTTATGGAATCGGCGACCAACAGCGCCGTGAGTATCGAGTTCCCATCGCGCGTTGAAAGAAAACATGCGTGATCGGAAGCCGACGCGTGGTTGGCGAGTTTGCACATGCAAATTAATGCAATTATGCGTCGGATTGAATCGATCCGCTAAATGAAAGGCATTATAGGTTGTAAATAGTTTGCGCAGAGTTTTCGTTTGTCCCACAAACAGAATGAAACGCAATTTTGGTGTCCCTATCCTGGACCGGCTTCGGCGCTTGCTCCGCGGCTAACAGGATATGCGCTCGTTGCGCTGGGGACAGAGATTGGGTGTTGAATGTTTCTTTAAAAAAGAGATTAGGGAGTTTTACAATGGCATCAGTACAGAAAACAACAGATTCGTCGAGCTTAGCAGAAGTTGTTGACCGTATCCTTGATAAGGGTGTGGTCATCGATGTTTGGGCAAAGGTCTCGCTGGTCGGAATCGAATTGCTCTCCATCGAAGCACGTATCGTTATCGCTTCGGTTGAAACCTACCTCAAGTATGCAGAAGCCATCGGTTTGACTGCAACAGCAGCAGCACCAGCATAGTTTTGAAACATGCGGAGCGGGCTTAGGCCGGTCTCGCGAGTCGAATTTTTATTCGATCGACGGTACCGGCCTTGCTCGCAGGCTGCGCCCCCATTCACGCACGACCCTTTCTAAAGGCTAAACACATGGCATCCTTTCGCGAACAAATGCAAAAACTGGCTGATAATATCGCTCGAACCAGATCGGAGCGTCACACATTTGTCGAACAGAACCAAAAAGGTCGAGAGAGGATGCGCGTCGAAGTTTCGCAACAACGCGACCAAACCAAACGCGAATTGGCCAAGCAATCCAGGACATTGATCCGGTCGCTAAACGACTTCAATCGAAACAATCAAAAGGCCGTTGCACGCTCCCTCAAAGACACACGCCAGTCACGGATGAATCAAGCCAAAGCCATGAAGCACTCGCTGCGACAAGAGATTGCCAGAAATAGTCGCAATGTCGCCCGCTTGCTCCGGCAAAACAATGGCGACCGAAAGCGACTGCATCGACAACATCTCCGCGATAGCACACTCGCGATCCAGTCGGTCAAGAAACAGGTCCAACGGATTCGAACCGCCACCAACAGATCCACCCGAGCCTTGGCAAGCGACCGTCAAGAAGCCCGTCAAATCTGGGCCCGCTTGCTCAGTGGGAATCCTGTCGCTCGTACCAACGACCGATCCAACGACCGATCCATAGTCGACCGATCTATCGCCACGGCAACAGCAGCAGTTTTGCCAACGGCCAGTCCCGCACCCGTGCTTGCAACCAATCCACAATCGGGGCCATCGCTACGAACCGCGACCCAAACGGCTAGCGCCCTCTCCAGCCTGTCCGGACTCGCACTGCCTCCCACATCGAGATTGAGCAACTAGAGCAACTGCGTTCGAACGCGCTCCATAATTATCCCTTCCCACTTTGTAAAGAATACAACACAACATGCACGATGCATCCCATCATCGAGGTGGAAGCACTCCAAAAACACTTGGAGGATTAACGGCAAACGGCGCTTCAGCAGACTTCATTCCTCAGCCAGGCTCCGATTTTGTTGCAACAGCCTCAGTCAATGAATTGACGAGTCGTGCATTGGCCTATATCGAAATCGGATACGCGGTCCACCTCTCTGGACCGGCTGGAACAGGCAAGACAACCCTCGCCCTGCATATCGCATCGCAGATCGGCCGTCGATGCACCCTCCTTCACGGGGACGACGAATTGCGGGGCTCCGATCTGCTTGGAAAAGATGCCGGGTATCGACGCCAATCGGTCCGAGACAACTACGTGAGCTCGATCCTTAAAACCGAAGAAACCGTCTCGTTGATGTGGAGCAACAACCGCCTCACAACCGCGTGCGAACAAGGCCACACAGTGATCTATGACGAATTCACACGCTCCCCTGCCGCTGCCAACAACGCATTCTTGAGCATCCTCGAAGAAGGAATTCTAAGCATCCCTTCTTCCGGGCAAGATAAAAACTACGTCCGCGTTCACCCCGATTTCCGAGCCATTTTCACCTCCAATCCCGAGGAGTATGTCGGCGTACATAAATCGCAAGATGCATTGCTCGATCGTATGATCACGCTCGAAGTCGCACATCAAGATCGCGAAACAGAAATCGCCATCGTCCAAGCGAAAAGTGGTCGCTCGCTCGATGAAGTCACATCGATTGTCGATATCATTCGCTCGATGAGAGAAAAGTTTGGAGGCAAAAACGGCCCGACCATTCGCGCCGCACTTGCGATCGCCCGTATCTTGGACCATCGCAAAGCATCGGTTTCCGCCGCCGACCCTGTTTTTCTGGCCACCTGCCAAGATGTGCTTTTTTACAACGCATCCAGACAATCGGCCAAACCGATTTCAAGAACCGAATTGGAATCACTCATCCGCTCAGTGGTGAACACGTCGCCTCTCAAGAGCCCAACACCTATTCGCAAGCAACCTCAGCCCTCCGCGGTAAACACCGCTCCGAAAGACGTCAAGCTTGCGGACTCCGATGCGATCCAACGAGCCAAAGCAACGATGGAGTCTGTCTCCCAAAGCATCGCTAGTTTGAGCGTTGAGTCCGTTGCAGTCGTTGCACTGGGCAACAAGGACGCTGCAGGCGCCCAAGTTTCAGAAAAGAGAGCCGACTCGGTAGAACTTTCCGATGAAACGAAAGACAACGATGCAACACTCGAAAGTGTTGGTCGACGTCTGCCGCGACCACCGATGTTTGAATCCTCTGGCATATCAAGCGGTGGAGTGGTCGCGAAGAGATAGTTCTTCAAAACTACAAAATCACTTTTTGCTATCGGACTCTTTCCATGAGAAACGTTTCGCCACGTCGCGGTCTGCACAATATGCGATCGCGAACGACGCGCAAAGCAACCGCGTCGCAAACCACTCCGGAACTCTATCTCAAGTTGACTTCGCTCGAGATCGAACGATCGCGACGCGTGAGCGAACTCGCAAATCTTGCAGAACGAATGCAAACCCTCTCGGAGCGCATCCAGAGTATCTCGGACGAACAAGTCGCATTGCGCCGACGTCTTGAAGACTGGCAACCTGACGCGAATGTCTTGCCATCGGTCCCCACAAAACAAAACAACAACGTCGGCTTTACCTACTAAGTCGCCCTCTCAAGGAATCCTATCATGACCACGGAAATCGAAACCGCTACCGGCTATTATGTTTATGCCTTCCTCCGCGCACGCGATCAGAAAGCGGTCGAGGATGCGAAGCTACACGGCATCGAAGACAATCAAGTGAGCGTGATCGCTCGCGGTGACATCGCGATCGCCATTTCTCCAATTGTTGCGAAAAAGATCCGCCCGCAACGCAAGTTCCTCGCAGCGCACCAAGAGATCGTGACGACCCTCTCCAAACACTGGAGCATGTTGCCCGTCTCGTTTGGTCTCATCGCGGACAATGTCGAGCAAGTCGTCCATATCTTGGAGTCCAATCAAACCATCCTCAACGAGCAAATGGACCGTGTTGATAGTCATGTCGAGATGACCCTCACAATGACTTGGACCGCCCCCAACATCCCCCAGTACTTCGTGGATCGTTACCCCGAACTCGCCGAAGCACGCGCTGACATCGTTTCGGGAATAGCGACCCGCGACGACCAAATCGAGATGGGGCGAATGTTTGAAAGCCTCCTCAACCAAGAAAGGTCGATCCACACCGACAAATTCCTGCAAGTGCTTGAGCCGCTCACCAAGGAAATCGAAGCCCAACCCATGCGGCAAGAATCCGACGTGATGCGCCTCGCTTGCTTGATTCACCGCGATTCCGAAGAGGTCTTCAGCCAAGCCGTCTACAAAGCTGCTGAACTCTTCAGCGATGAGTTTGCAATCAGTTTCAACGGCCCATGGCCACCCTACAGCTTTGTCAAGCTAGCCCTATCGATGGAGTAGTCGATCATGTTCTACCTGGATGATCTCGTCATGTCCCCTTTCAAAGGGTTCCTATTCATCGCAAAGGAAGTTGCCAAAGCGGTGGAGAAGGAAAAAGAAAATGAACGAGCAAACAATATGGCAGAACTCTCAGCACTGCACGCCAAACTCGAGGCCGGTGAAATAACCGAAGAGGAGTTTGACGATCGGGAGTCGGAACTGCTCGATTTGCTCGATGGTAACGAATAAAGAATTGCCATTTAGGGGTAACCATCAATGGATTCATGGAATCCAAAAGGAGTTGGATTATGTCACACGAAAGCGATCATCTCGCTGAAAATATCTCGCTTTGCGACGCCCTCGATCGACTGCTCAATAAAGGAGTCGCTATCACCGGCGACATTACCATTTCGGTTGCCGGTGT
>JANODW010000323.1:0-6894 GCA_031412875.1 Pirellula sp.
GCGAGGACGTATTCCGGGGGTGCGCTGCGCGACCTCCGGCTAATTGCTGACATCCCTTCGGGATAATCTAGATTTGCGATGACGTTTTCCGGGGGTGCGCTGCGCGACCCCCGGCTAATTGCTGACATCCCTTCCGGATAATTTAAATTTGCGATGACATCCTCTGGATATTTGATCGCAATACTACTCGAGATACTTTGGGTCATACGCCACCCCGGCTTTCTCGAGCATTTCGATAAGCTCTTCGGTGAATGTCTTGACTCGATGGTGCTCGCGTTGATTGGCAATATAGCTCTGGACATTCGGACGGGCCGTCGCACTGATAGAGAAAATGGCATAGCCGTCTTGCCATGCAAACTCCTTTTGTCCGATCGTCGCGTGAATCCAAGCCGAGGACTCTTTCTTTAGTTCACGCATGAAGTCTGAAATGCAATGCGTTGGTTTCAAACCAACGAGAAGATGAGCGTGATCCTCCATTCCGCCAATGCCTTGGGGGAATCCGCCCAGTGTCTTTGCGATGCCGCCAAGGTAAGCGTGTAGTCGTGATTCCCAAGACCTGTTGATGAAGTTGGTCCGGTGTTTGGTGCTAAAAACGATGTGATAATGGAGGCTGGAGTAGGTTGACACGGTTCTAGCTCCTAGGTTGGACGTGCAGCGACCCCTTCAGGGTCGGGAATCAAAGGTGGATTGGATTTCCGGGGGTGCGCTGCGCGACCCCCGGCTAATTGCCGAAATCCCTTCGGGATAATTGTATGCGATCAACCCTGAAAGGGTCACGGCGATTAGCCGGTGGTTGAGCGAAGCGACACCACCGGTCTGCTTCGGGATAATTGTATGCGATCGACCCTGAAAGGGTCACGGCCATTAGCCGGTGGTTGAGCGTAGCGACACCACCGGTCGTTGAATTGCGTCATTAAAAAACGCAAGAATCGTGCCAATCGCTTTTCAATTACGTGTACACAGAGTCCCAAGCCCCGATTTTGGACAAGAAACGGTTGCTGGGAAATGAGTTAGAATGCCTGCGAAAACAAGAATCCGTTTTTCCAGAAAATTCATCAACCCATGCAGCCTACTTCCGAGCAGCCTTTGGTTCACAAATCCCGATCTTCTTTGCAATCGATTTTTCGCACCTACGCATTTGCAATTTGGGTTATTTGCTTTGTTGTAATTGGTCTTCTATTCCCAAAGCTGTTTCTCGATACCGGCCCGATCTCCGGGTTGAAGGCATTGCCCTACTTGATACAGATTGCCATGTTCGGGATGGGAGCGACGTTGACTTTTCAAGACTTCGAACGCATCGTGCGGACGCCAGGCCCGGTGGCGTTGGGGTTTGTGCTTCAGTTTTCATGCATGCCGCTTTTGGGATGGTGTGTCACCAAAGTTCTCAATCTATCGCCTGAAATTGCTGTGGGTGTCATTTTAGTTGGTTCGTGCCCCGGGGGCGTCGCTTCGAATGTTATTACTTATTTGGCAAAGGGGAATGTCGCGCTCTCGGTAACCATGACCGCTTGCACGACCCTAGCCGCACCGATCATGACGCCTCTGATGATGTATTTGCTCGCCGGTCAGGCTGTGCCGATCGACTACTTGTCCATGATGCAAGCCATCTTTATGACGGTCTTCATCCCTGTGGTCGCGGGCTTGGTGGTCAATGCAATCTTGACTCGATATCGGCTTGCAACCAAACGCACCGAAGGCTATTTGGCTATGCTCTCGATGTTAGCCATATGCCTTGTTTGCGGCGTCATCGCTTCGAATTCCGTAAACGAAATTCGGTCGGCCGGTTTGGTGTTGGTTTTGGCTGTGCTGCTTCACAACAATCTTGGTTATTTGCTGGGTTACTGGGGCGCTCGGCTAGGCGGATGCAACGAAGCGGACTCAAGAACCATTTCGATTGAAGTCGGCTTACAAAACGGTGGTATGGCAGCCATGCTAGCCACCACGGTGATCCAAAAGGCATCCGCAGCCGTGGCGCCGGCTCTGTTTGGTCCGCTGATGAATGTTACGGGGTCTCTCTTGGCGGCGTGGTGGACAAGGGATGCGGCGAAGGTCGAAGATCACGCATCCATTGAAATACCGCATAAAAGATTGGGGTGAAGATGATACCGAAAATGGTAACACCGATCATGCCCGAAAATACTGCCGTTCCCAATGCTCTTCGCATTTCTGCGCCTGCACCTTGGGCAATGACGAGCGGTAGCACTCCCAAGATGAATGCAAAGCTCGTCATCAAGATGGGTCTCAGTCGCTGTTTGCCTGCCTGGATGGCAGCTTGATTGCGATCGACTCCGGACTCCCGTTGCTGCTTTGCGAATTCAACGATGAGGATCGCGTTTTTGCTCGCTAGGCCTACCAGCACCACCAGTCCGATTTGAGTGAACACGTTGAGGTCCAGGCCCGCAATGAAGAGCCCAACCGTCGCTGCAAAGAGGCACATCGGAACGATGAGAACGACAGAGAGCGGCAACAAAAGGCTCTCGTAAAGGAATGCCAGTACCAGATAAGCGAACACGGTGCTCAACGCAAATACCAAAAGCGTCGTGTCCCCTCGAAATCGGAAGAGGCCAGGTATTTTGATCTCTGTGCTGGATGCTTTCTTTTGCTGAAAGGACATATCGGTCCACTCGAATGTCATGCCAGGCGGTAGCTCGCGCGCTGCAAGTATTTCCATTTTTTCCATCGCAGCACCGCTGCTGAGAAGGAAGGGGATATTGAATCCGTTCAGGTCGGCAGCCGGATAAAGATTGTAGCGATTGACCTTCGTCGGACCGTCCGTCGAACGGATGCTCACCAGCCCAGCCAATGGGACCATCAGCCCGCTGCTGGTTCGCACCTTGAGCGCGCCGATGTCTTCGACGCGAGAGCGGAAGGCGGCGTCGGCCTGGACGTTGACTTGCCAATTGCGATTGCCAATCGTCACATCGTTAACGTATTGGGAACCGAGAAGCACTTGGAGCGCATTCTTGACGTCAGAATCAGGCACCCCCATTTTGAAACACCGGTCGGTATCGATGACAATCTCCAACTGGGGAGCACCGGAGCGGTACGTGCTGAATGCTCCCACAATCCCGGGATTCGATCGCGCATCTTGAACGACTTGATCGATCAAATTCCATGTCATGCCCTCCAACAACGCTGGCCCATAATTTTCTCGGTCCTGAATCTGCAACTTAAAACCGCCGGCATTCCCCAGACCCAAAATGGGCGGCGCACCAAACGCTTGCACGTTGGCCTCTTGGATGCTGGCCAGTTTCTTGTTGAATTCATTCATGATTGCATCCGCATGGCGGCCCCGTCTTTCCTTGAAGGGTGCGAGCGACAAATAGAGACCGCCAGCGTTGGATATGCCCGCTTGAGCAAAAATGGAGTATCCGGCCACTCCCGTCACGTGCTTGATGCCAGCAATGCCCTGCGAAACGTCTCTCTCACCGTTTGGTAGCACCGGGCCGAGCGCCAGGTCGGTCACCTGTTTTACTACCGCCTGCGATCGCTCCAAGCTTGCGCCGTCCGGCAGGGTTGCATTGACGACCAAGTACCCTTGGTCCTGAAGAGGGATAAAACCGCCCGGTAGTCGCGAAAGGCCCCATCCAGTCAAGACCAACAGGCCCACATAGACCAGCAACATGACGACGGTAGCACGCAGCATTTTTCCAATTGCCCACCCATACCGATCGGCCATGCCGGTGAAAAAGGGATTGAACCAGGAACCTATGCCCCAACTCGCCAGCCTCTGAAATAGATCCTTTTTTGCATGGTGTTCGCTGAGCAGTAATGGGCAAAGGGCTGGACTCAATGTGAGCGAGTTCAAGAGGGAAATGAGTGTTGCGACAGCGATCGTAACCGCGAACTGTCGAAAGAATAATCCGGTGATTCCGGGGATCAGTGCGGCCGGGCCAAATACCGCCACGAGAACAAGCGATACGCCAATGATCGCTCCAGATACCTCTTTCATCGCCGATTCGGTAGCCTCCCTTGGCGCCAAACCCTTTGCAATGTTCACTTCAACCGCTTCGACGACCACAATGGCATCGTCCACGACAATCCCGATCGCTAATACCATCCCAAATAGCGTCAGATTGTTGATGGAGTAGCCGAGTAAGTACATGACAGCTAACGTTCCGATGAGCGCGACGGGTACCGCCAGCATGGGTATCAAAGCGGCGCGCCAGTTCTGAAGGAACAGAAGCACCACAAGAGCAACCAACGCCACCGCTTCAAACAAAGTCCGAACGACTTCGCTGACCGATTCCTCGACGAACGTTGTGGGATTGAATACGATCGAATATCGCAGTCCCTCTGGAAATTGCCCTTCTAGACTTTCCATCGTCGTTTCGATCGCTGCAGCGGTATCAAAGGCGTTGCCTCCGGGGAGCTGAAAAATAGGCATACCGATTGAGGGTTTGCCATCGAGAGTGGCGGACGTATCGTAGTTGCGTGCACCCAATTCAATGCCACGAACCGAGCCGTCCGCGGAAGGTTCTCGGACGACATCTCGCAGTCGAACAAGTTTTTCCTCCGACCGAAATTTGACGACGATTTCTTCAAATGCGGCCGCGTCGGGTAGTCTTCCTTGTGCTTTGAGAACCAATTGAAACGCTTGACCTGTCTGCGCCGGCGGTCCCCCAATCTGCCCAGCCGCAACACTCAGATTTTGCAATCGAATTGCGCTGGTTACATCGGCCGCTGTGATTCCGAAATCCGCCATTTTATTGGGGTCCAGCCAAATACGAATCGAGTACTCTCGCTCGCCGAACATGGCCACGTCCCCAACTCCCGGTATGCGAGCAAGTTCATCGCGGACTCGGGTGCGAGCGAAGTTGCTAATTGTAAGTTGATCATGTAATGGTTTGCCATTTTCATCGTTATCGCTATACATCGATACAACCATCAATATTGCCGAGGACTGTTTCTTGGTCGTGACACCAATATTGCGAGTGACTTCAGGCAACTTCGGCAGTGCGATCGATACGCGATTCTGAACAAACACCTGCGCCTTGTCCGGATCGGTTCCAACTTCAAAGGTAATCACCAACCGCATGACACCATCATTGGTGCATTGCGACTCCATGTAGAGCATCTTCTCAACGCCGTTGATTTGCTCTTCGATCGGTTGCGCGATTTCGCTGGCAACGCTGGTCGCATTCTGTCCCGGATAAAAAGCTATCACCACGACCTGCGGCGGAACAACGTTTGGATATTGCGACAGTGGCAGCGCGGTGAGCGCCAAGATCCCAAACAATAGGATCGAGAGCGATATGACAATCGCAGCAACCGGTCGACGAACGAAAAAAAGTGCAAACATCGGATGGATTCTCTCAGGCAAGGAAAAGTAGGGCGACGACTATTTCTAGGAACTGAGCTATTTCGATGAACTCAGAGCGGTGCGCACTTCCGCACCAGGACGCACTCGGAGCAGTCCATTCACGACAATCGACTCCTCTGGCGATACGCCTTTGAGGACAACCTGCAGGCGCTGTCCCTCGAGTTCGCGAACGGGTCCTAATTGCACCGGTCGAAATTCGGCGTAGAGCTTGCCGTCCTTTTCTACGATGACGTAAACGAATTTCTGCTGCTGCTGGCTGCCGATTGCAATTTCCGGAACAGTGATGAGCTTTTCGCTGCGTCCTGAGACAACTTGCACTCGGATGGAATCGCCTGGTGTTAGTCGATAATTGGGATTGTCCAGCACGCCTCGAATCTCACGCGTTCCACTGCCTCTCACCATTTCGGGCGCTATGTAATCCACGAAGCCTGCATGAGGCCACTTGCCGTCCGCCCCTCGCACTTCATCTTTCATTCCGACCCAACAAGCCAACTTTTCTGTGCCTCGCGGGTCGGGCAGCGATTTCTCGTCAAAGATCCGTCTTCGGTAGTTGAGAGACGTGGCTTCGTCTACATCCCAATAAGCGTGGATAGGATCGAGCGACGTGACGGTGCACAGATATGTTTGGCCGGCAACTACCAGATTGCCGCGCGTCAATTCCGTTCGGCTGACGCGGCCTGGGACCGTCAAATCAGAACGGATGGAACAATTCTTGAGATCGAACTCTGCTTTCCGTTGTGCCGCTCGGTTCGCGTCGATACTGGCGATCGCCGAAGCCACCGACGTGGTCGCATTCTCCATTTTCGTGAAGGCCTCGTCGAACTCTTGTTGGCTGATGGAGATCGACTTCTTCAACAATTGTGCCCTCTCCAGTTGAGAAGATGCCAGAGCTAGCTGGCTCCGCAACGTCGACTCGTCGCTCAACGATTTTGCCACAAGGGCCTTGGCATTGGCGAGCGCTGCTTGATAGGGCTCGGATTCGATTTCATAGAGCACTTCACCGGGCTGGACAATGGCCCCATCTTTGAACTTGATTTCTTTCAAGTATCCCGTGACCTGAGCCTGTACCCGTTGCGATTCGATCGGTGCAAGACGTCCGGTAAATTCTCCCAAAGAGTCCAGTTCGCGAACGACAGGCTTCTCGACGGTCACCAAGGGGGGCTCGGGAGGTGCGACACGTTGCCTAGGACCGCCACACCCACCAGCGATACAGGATCCTATGCAAATTATAATGCCGTAGACATATCTCATTCGTGCAATCTCCTGATACTGAAACATCTTCTTTTTGAGTGATCCTTTGCGCTTTCAAACCAGCGAGCCAGCTAGCCAGCTAGCTAGCTTGAAAGCAATTTATGAACGCAGGTGACAGCCAGCGATCCGTCACCGACTGCGAATCCAACGCGCTTGGTGGAACCAGATCGAATGTCGCCGGCCGCGAGTACCTTTGGGAAAGTCGTTTCCAACGGCAGAGGATCGCGATCATTCCGCGTCCAAGCGACGGAACGAAGCACATCGGTCCCAGTCAAAAGGTAGCCTTTTTCATCGCGTCCAATGCGCGGAGGTAACCAATC
>JANODW010000324.1:0-2120 GCA_031412875.1 Pirellula sp.
TTTGCACCCAAGCGGTGCAGCCACAAGCATAACCAGGAGCCTTTGAAGCCCGTATGTCCAGTCACAAAAACGGATTTGCCAGCGAACACATTATTAAACATAGATTGCTTTTCGAAACAGTTTCCCGCTGTATTTATGGGGTCAAGTGTAGCAGTTGGCAAAACGGGCAGGCACGCTCTATGGTAATTGGCGATCGCTTGCGGCTTGGTCAATCGAACAAAATTTTCGCTTGAATCGTACCCGATTGCTGGTCCTACGGTGAGTGCCACCGCGTCCTATTGTGGGTTCCGACAATTTTAGGAGTGCCAACCAAACATTTGGGGGTGTCAACCATTTGGGCATTCTAATAGAAATAACCCTACCTGTCCGGTTTCCGTTTGTGCCCAAAACCTTCTTGGCTCTATTCCAATTTTCGTAGGGTTTAACGAAACTGGAAAGCGAGTTCATTTCTGGGTCTATTCTATTTGCTAATTTGACGCTTCATATGTTCAAGTAAGTCGATTCGAAGAGGGAGTGTTTTGCTCCTAGGCTGTGAAATGATCCGAGTTGCCTCTCGTTCAGAGAAAGTATCGGCCCATAACGAACTTTTGCGGAGCAAAAGACGACTATAAAACGCATTGCCAGTATAAATTCACAGCCTATCCGCAAACGGGACTTTTACTCAGGCAAGTCCATCGCTAACGTCTCGCAATAAGCTAAGTCCCCTTCCAACCCGAAATCGATCTAATGAGTACTGTGAGCGGTTTGGAATTGGCAAAGAGTCGGTTTCTGAACATTCTCATGTCGTTGGCTGACCAAACGTCCGTGAGCCTCGTTCGGTTTATCACGGTGATCGTCATCCAACGGTTCGCAGGGAAACTGGAGGCGGGCAACTACGTTTTATCTTTTGGGTTTCTTTTGGTGGCGATTTGCGTTCAAGAAGCGCTCGTTTGTGCGCCGTTTAACCTTTTTCACTCCCGCGACTCGGGCGAAAAAAAGCGGAGTTACCACGGGAGCGTATTGATCCAAGTGGCGATGTTGGGATTGATCACTTCGGTGGCTTTTGGATTGGCATGGGGCATTGGCGGAGCCTTTGGAAGTTCGTCCGGTTTCAACTCTGCCTTGGGTGCCTTGGCGATCGCGACGCCCTTTGTGCTTTTGAGGGAGTTCGCACGGCGTGTGGAGTTGGCGCGGCTTCGTCCTGGCGTCGCGCTTTGCGTCGATGCTGTTTCTGGTTTCCTGCAGCTCGTGTTCCTTTGGGTTTTGATTCGATACCAATGGCTCGATGTCATGGGAGTGTACATTGCGACGGGTGCGAGCTGCGCGATCGCTTCGACGGTTTGGTTGTTGGTTGCCTACCGTTCCAATGATTTTCGTTCCAAGAATGTCGCCCAAGAGCTTCACCGGCATTGGGTCGTCGGCAGATTGCCGTTCTTGGCTTTGCTAGTCGGGTTGCTGCATCTGCAATCGGTGGTATGGATTGTAGGGTGGGTCATCGATCCCTCGGCGGCAGGGATTTTTGGACTTTGCAACTATGTTATCTTCTTGGTCAATCCGCTAGCGTTAGGTGTTTGCAACACCCTGTGTCCCATGGCGGTGCAGACGTATCGTCAGTCGGGCATTTCGCAAGTAAGGGTTTTGATCGCCGTTGCCATGACGGTCATGGGAATTGCGATCGGTTTATTTGCGATCGTCGCATGCTTGCTTTCCGACACTATTTTGTTAACGATGTACAACGATCCAGGGTATCAAGGACGAGGCTTCTTGATGTTTCTTTTGGGAATCAATATGGCATTAAGCGTTGTAAATATGATGAACGATCAAGGGGTTTGGGCGATCGAGCGTCCTGAATGGCTATTGCGGTCGACATGCATCACCGTGGGGCTGACCCTGGTATGTGCTGTTCCTTTCATAATGCTTTGGGGGCTCAATGGTGCCGCCATGAGTTTGATCGTGGGGCGGATGGTCGGAGTCACGTATCAGTCGCTGACGTTCTTTTTATTTCAAATCAAAAAGCTCTCGGTTCCCAATCCGATCTCCAGTCCTTTGCGATCCAATGCGGCGCAATCCCCGGAGTCGTCGTCGGACGTGAGGCCGTCGTTGAACTTGGAGCCATCAAGCGTGCTACCTCAGCGGACGAA